>JAUYHR010000050.1 GCA_030689875.1 Nanobdellota archaeon | reverse complement strand
TTTTGTTTTTGCCCCATCGTTAATTTTGCCCCGTAGCGATTGAGATTAACAGTGTTAGATGACCGAATGAAATGAGGCAAGCGACCGAAGGGAGCGCAGAGTTTTTTGTCTAATTATTCTTTTCATCAAATGACAAAAAATTTCATTTAATCGCTGTTATATTCGTCTGACGATAGGAAGACCTAAAATTTAGTGCAACGATGCCGAAGGCAAAATTTTAGAGTTTTTGGATTACTGATAAATTCTAGCCAAAGGCGAGTGTATATGTCCGAAGGACGAGAGAGGGGCGTCATATTTTTTGTTTCTTTTTTCTAAAAAAAGAAAATAGAAGGGGCGTCTTGTTTTGGTTCTTTTCTGAAAAGAACATTTAGGGGCGTCTGATTAGAAATATTTATAAAGCTGTGCAAACATTTATTTTATTATGGGGAGCAAAAATATAACTTTGAAAGTTGATGAAAATTTATACAATACCTATAAAGAATACTGCAAAAAGAAGGGTTTAGTTATCTCTCGACAATTTGAGATATTTGCAGAAGAACAATTAAAAAAGAATAAGGTTAAGGTTTAGAATATGGATACTAAACAGATAATTAACAAGAAAGCTGAATATTGGAAAAAGAAATTAATTGATTTGTCCAAAAGAAATAATCTTGTAAATTATCGTTTTACAAAATCAAAATCTTTACAAATTAAAAAGCCTGATTTTAACCAGATTATAGAAGATTTACATCACGAAAAAAATGTAAATATCTTAAAGAAAGAAAACGGAACACCAAAAGAAAGATTTTGGCTTTGTTCAGAAGAAGAAGAACTTGTTGATAAAAAACTAACAAACTTGTATCAAAAAACAAAAGAAAGTTTTCAAGAATTGGGTATAAACACTTGTTTTGTAAGTTTGGGAGTTTTGAAATATAAAGAATCCCAAAATTCAGAGATTTTTTGCCAAGCACCAATATTTCTTTATCCGATTACACTTAATAGAATCTCTGCAACTTCAAAAGAGAAACATCGTTTTGAATTAGTTTCTGGTTCAGAAGATCTCCAAGTAAACCCTGCTTTGATTGAAAAGCTTTCGCACGATTTTGATATTAACTTGCCAGAGTTTAAAGAACAAGATATTGAAGAATATTTCAATTCAATAAAAAAATTAATTTCTGGAATGAAAGAATGGGATGTAAATAAAGAGATATATATTGATATATTCTCCTACCAGAAATACATAATGTTTAAAGATTTAGTAGAAAATAATAAACTTCTACATGAAAGTGATTTAGTTAAAGCGTTTGTGGGTGATAGAAGTGCATTACAAGATGAAATTGCAGAAACGCAAAGAGAAGATTTTGATGATACGCAGGATATAGATGTTTTGCCTGCGGATTCGTCTCAAAAATTAGCTATTGAATTAGCCAAAGCAGGAACTACTTTTGTTCTACAAGGTCCACCCGGAACAGGAAAGAGCCAGACAATTTCAAATATAATTGCTGCACTTTTAGAAAAGAAAAAGAAAATTCTTTTTGTCAGTCAGAAAATGGCGGCTCTTAATGTTGTTCATAAAAGATTAGAGGAAGTTGGTTTAGGAAGATATTGTTTAAATTTACATAATTACAAGGGGAATAAAAAAGAAGTCATAAGGCAGTTAATAACTGAATTAGAAACGTCTCCAAATATAAAAGAAAGCATTAAAAGATATTCTTTTGCGGATTATATTGAAACTCAAAAAGACTTAAACAATTTTTATGACTTCTTATGTAAAAAACATAAACCGAGGTCGCTATCAATTTATGATATTAGGGGAGAATTGGCAAAACTACATTCTGTTGAGGTGTTAGATAAAAATCTTAATGATGCAATCTCTTCAAATGAAGAGAAATTTACAAAATTGCTTTCAAAAATACATAACCTCGATTTAATTATTGAAAAGATACCAAGACCTATGGATAATATTTATTTTAATTTTAAAGCTTCAAAAAATACTGCCCTATCAAGAAACAAATTCAAAACCTTGATAGATAACACGCACCAAATCCTAAAAGAGATTTCAGAGTTTATTAAAGAAATTAAGAGTAAAACGAGTATAGAAGTCAAATCATTAAAAGACTTAGAAGAATTTTGCAAGTCTCATAAAACAGCAAATAGACTAAAAGATGTTCCTGACTTTTTTGTTTCTGATGATTTTGAGCAATACAAAAAAGTAATTGCCGATTTAAGCAAGAATCTTTTAGAGATTAATAAAATTAAATCTGAAATTCTGGATAAAGTAAAAGAAAAATTTATTGAAGAAAAAACATCTAATTTTGAAAAAACTTTTAGAGAAACTTCTTTTTTGGCAAGAGTTTTTAACAAAGATTATAAAATCGCAAAAGTAGAGTTAGAAAAACTATCCAGTCAGAAATTAGGTCATAGTGATTGGATAAGATTATTTGAATTGAAAAAGGAATACTTAAAGAGTTTAGATAAGCATCAGAAATTAGAGGGAGAAAATAAAAAATTTGTTAAAGAATTAGGAGATATATATTCGGAGACAAACCTAAGTAAACTAAACAAAAAATCTGAAGAGTTTTCAGAATCATTCAAAAATGCGGAGAACTTATCAAAAAAAACTGCTAAACTCATTAATTTTTGGTTATCTGAAAAATCTAAAGAAGATACTTTTGAAACATTAAAAGAGAGAATCAAAGATATTGACGATTATTTATCCGAGTCCATATTAGATAAAACTGAAAACATAAACGAAATTGAAGACCAAATCCATGAGTTCATAGAAAATATAAAATATTTAGATGATGTTTTAATCTTTAAAGAAGGATTTGACTCTCTGAATAGTGAATTAAAAGAATTTGTTAAAGGATATTTTGATAAAAATATAATTTCAAAACTAAGCTCTGTTTTCTTGAAAGCATACTATCTGTTATTACTTGAAGAGATTCTAAAACAAAATAATGTTCCATCTCCAAAAAATAAAGTGGAGATGTTTAGAGAAAAGGATTTTGAAGTAAGGGATATTAAGAGATATAAAATAATGGATTCAATAGAACAAGACCAGCCATCTATGAATTATCACAGCCATGGAATAAATGAAGTTTCAATTTTGAAAAGAGAGAATGAAAAAAAGCGAAGATTAAAGCCAATAAGAGATTTATTGGAAGAGATACCCAATTTAGTATTTTCTTTGAAACCCTGTTTTATGATGAGTCCTCTTTCAGTTAGCCAATACATAAATCCGAAATCAATAAAATTTGATGTGGTTATCTTTGATGAAGCTTCTCAAGTTATGCCAGAAGATGCTGTTTCGTGTTTGATTAGAGCAAAACAAGCCATTGTTGTAGGAGATACTCAACAATTACCTCCGACTTCTTTTTTTATGAGTGGCCGGGAGGAGGGAGATGTAGAGGAAGAAATTGAAGATTTGGAAAGTTTTCTTAGTGAATGTAGCACTAAGTTTAGAACAAAACCTCTTCTTTGGCATTACAGAAGTAAAAATGAACATTTGATTGCTTTTTCAAATAGATTTTTCTATGAACACAGATTAATAACTTTCCCAAATTCAAGAATTAAAGATGATTCTGGCTTAGATTTTATTCATGTTAAAAGCGGAATATACGATAGAGGGAAATCCAGAAAAAATAGAGTCGAAGCAAGAGAAGTAGTAAAACAATATAAAGAAATGAAAAGGAAATTCCCAAAAAAATCTCTCGGAATTATTGCATTTAGCATAGCACAAGAAAACGCAATCAGAGAAGAATTTAGAGTTGCTGGAATAAATATAGAAGAATCAATAGACTCACAAAGAGAAGATGTATTTATCAAAAATCTTGAAACTGTTCAAGGAGATGAAAGAGATATAATTTTGATTAGCGTAGGTTATGGTAAAGATTCTTCAGGAAAATTAAGTTACCATTTCGGACCTCTTAATAGAGATGGCGGTTATAAGAGATTAAATGTTGCAATAACAAGGTCAAGATTTAAGACAATGGTCTTATCTTCTCTCTCTCCAGAAGAATTAGATGAAGATAAAATAAATGTTGATGGTGTTAGATATCTGAAATATTATCTGGATTATGCAAAAAACAAAGATTTCAATAAATTTTTACAAACAACGGAAGGCTTAGACTTTGATTCTGGTTTTGAGGAGTCAGTTTATGAAACATTAGTCAATGAAGGGTTTTCTGTTAGCACACAAGTAGGATGTTCAGGATATAGGGTTGATTTGGCGATAAAGCATCCAAAAAATCCCGGAGTTTATCTTTTAGGAGTTGAATGCGATGGGGCACAATATCATTCTTCAAGATTTGCGAGAGATAGAGATAAAATTAGACAACTTATTTTAGAAAATCTTGGCTGGAATATCCATAGAATTTGGTCTGACGACTGGTTAAACAATAGAGATTATGAAATTAAAAAGATAAAAGAAAAAGTTGATTCTTTATTGAAATCAAAGAAAGAAATTAAGACAGAAGAGAAGCGATTTGAAAAAGTTGAAGAAGTGAATGATTTTAAAGAAATTTCTTTAAAGGATAAATATGAAAAATATGAAGTTGCTGAATTGCCACAATCAAGAACAAAAATAGAATTTGATGGCTATGGGGATATGGTTTGGGGTGGCAATAAAGCAAAACAATTAATGCTATCTGTTTTAGAGGTTGAATCACCTATTGAAAAAGAATTATTGTATAAACGGGTCTTAAACTCTTTTGGGATAAATAAATTAGGTGCGAGATTAAACCGAAATTTTGATGATTTAGTTAATGAGATGAAAAGGGAATATAGTAACATTCATGTTTATGGAGAGACAGTTTCTATTGATAAAATTGATGATGTTTGTCCTGTGAGAATTTCAAAAGAGACACAAAGACCATTTATCCTAATTCCTAAAGAAGAAATTGGCGGTGCTATTGTTGATATTCTAAAAAATACTTTTGGTGCAACAAAAGAAACATTAGTTGCAGATATAGCAAAAGGCATTTTTCACAATAATAGAACAGGCGGAAAAATCAAATCAAAAGTAGAAGAAGCGATAAAATATTTAGAAAAAGAAAAAATAATTAATTCGCAGAATGGAAAAGTATTTCTGGTAAAAAAATAAAGACGCCCCTAATAAATTTCTTTTTCCGCAGAAAAAGACTATCTTGACGCCCCTTCCTATAAATTCTTTTACGAAGTAAAAGGCAAAATGTCCGTAGGACGACGCCCCTCTCTCTTTTGTTTCTTTTTCTAAAAGAAAGGAAGTAATCCAAAAATTGAATATAATGTCTGTTATGTCTCCCGAGTTTACGAGAGTGCAACGTGGCAAAATGCGAAGCATTTTGAGTTAAAATCACTTTTCAGGGTGGGCATCGTATAAGAGAAGTTGTTACGATATTTTTGCTTCTTTTTTCTAAAAAGAAGATTTAGGGCGCGAGTTTTTTCTGTTGGTGTTTTTCTGGTTTTGTGCTTCTTTCTACTCTTAGTCTGTCTTGACTTGAATAATAAGTTTCAATTCTTTCAATAGCGGGTTTTATTCCTTTTAATAAGTTTTTATGCCAAGGTTGAACCTTGGAATGTATTTCTAAAAGTTGTTTTATTTTCTTTTTGTCTAATTCTTTAAGATTAGACACTAACACTTGTAAGAAAGTTTTTATTTTTTTATTTTCATGGTATCCTACATCAATATTGAATTCGGTTACATCTGAATAAATTCTATGCAATGCTCTTATGACCTCTCCAGACTTTATCCTTTGTTCTTCTTTCAGGGAAGGATAAAGTTTTTTGAATAAATCATAAAATTCTTTCAAATAGTCAATTTCATAGACACTTTTAAGACCATTAATTGCGACACAAAGCCGTTCTACTCCGAAAGCACCAATGCTTGCAGTATGAGAAAACTCTTTTAATCCAGTGATATTTTTTTGAATCTCTGAATTTTTGAAGATGGGCAACCAAATAAAATACTCCAATGTTGCTATATCTAAGAGCAAAGGTTTTTCTTTAGTTCCAATATTGTAATTTATTTCATTTCTATAACCCCAAGGAGTAGGCATATTGATATGCAAAGACAACAAAGTATCTCTTGTCTTATCAGAAATTAGATTTTCTTTTGGAATTCCTGCCTCAATGAAAGCGTTTTTTGTTAATGAATCCTCTGGAATATTATAATCAAAATTAAACTTTCCATTTGTAATAACCGAAACTTTTCCTCCATTTTGATAAGAAGGATAAATTTTATCCTTTTCTAATCCTAACGCGATAAGAATCCCAATTAATCTTTTTAATTGATAAGTATGGATTTCTTTAATATTTTCTTTTTTCGATAAAAGGATTTGCCCTGCAATATCAGACATTTCAAAAACTCCAAGATATTTCCATAGACTTTTCCCCTGTTTTATGTTCTCAGTTATATCTTGAGGTCTTATGCAAGATTGAATAGTTGAAAAAATCAAGTCTTCCGAAAATTTTGAATATCCTCCATATACTCTGAACATATCGTATTCTGTAAAACTTAGATTGAAAGTTCCGGGAAAACCTTTGTGGATTAAAGGAGCTCTTTGGAATTTCTTGCAGCCTGGATATTTCTCTGTATTTGCAAGAAATTCTCTTAATTTTTTATAACTTATTATCATAGTTTAAGTAACAAATCAGTTGTTTATTAAGATTACGAAAACTCGCGTCCATTTCTATAATCATTCTTTGCGTTAGCAAAGACAATTTGTGCGAAGCATAGAGCAACAACTTCTCCTATTGGGTGGGAAAGAAAAGTGATTTTAATTAAACATAATGCCTGTTATATTCGTCCGTTAGGACTTGATTTTTAGTGCAACGATGCCGAAGGCAAAAAATCAAAGTCGTCGTGTCTATTGTTTTTTTATGGGGTTTCCGTCGCCGTTTTTTGCTTCTTTTTTTAAAAAGAAGAGTGGGGGATTTCCGTTGTTTTTGCTTCTTTTTTTGAAAAAGAAGATTCTTTAAGAGAGGGCGTCGTTTCAGAAACAACAATTTATAAATAAGAGTAGATATTTACTATATAACAAAGGGGATAAGATGGAGTCAATTATTGAATTTAAAAAAGGGGGGCAAGCGGATTTAGGCAGTTATATTGATAAAAAGATTAAATCTAACATGAACATTAGTCCTATTCAATCATTAGATAAAATAAAATGGGATTTTAAGGATTCTCAAACCCAATATTTAACCCATAAATATCACTCTTATCCAGCAAGATTTATTCCCCAAATTCCTAGAGCATTTATTCAACTATTTACTAAAGAAGGGGATACTATTTTAGACCCTTTTTGTGGTTGTGGTACAACTTTAGTAGAAAGCACATTACTTAAAAGACATTCAATTGGAAATGATTTTAATCCTCTTGCTACTTTATTAAGTAAGGTTAAGACCACCTCTTTGTCAGACCAACAATTAATAAAAATTGACTCTTTAATAAAATTAATTGAGGCAAGAATTAAAAAAAATAATTTGAAAGAGTCAGATTTGCCAGAATTACCAAGCAGGAATATAAGCAAATTATTCTCAAAAGAAATGTTAAAAGAATTACAAGTAATAAAAAATATTGTTAAGACAGTAGAAGCAGAAGACAAAAATTTGCATAATTATCTGTTGATTGCTTTATCAGCAACTATACGAGCAATTATTGAATCCGAAAATGGCGACAATATTTTAGGAATATTTGAAAGAAAATTAAATCAGATGAATAATTTAATGAGAGAATATAGAGAAACTGCACATAAGACAGATATTAAATTAATCAATGGAGATGCGAGAAAATTAGATATTTCTTCCGAATCTGTTGATTTGATAGTAACATCTCCACCTTATGTTAATGCACTTGATTATTACAGAGTTCATATGTATAATATGCTTTGGTTGGGAATGGATTATAATGAGTTTAAAATAAATGAAATTGGTGGACATTCTCACTTTTTGGCAAATCGGTTTAGATTACTTGCAGAATATCTAGGAGATATGTTAAGAGCCATGATTGAAATGAATAGGGTTTTAAAAGATGGAAAATATTGTGCAATTGTCGTCGGAAATTCAAGCATTGATTATGAAATGATAGAAAGTTATAAACATTTTATAAGCATGGCAAAATATATTGGATTTGAACATATAAAAACAATCTTTAGAAATATAAATAAATCCTCTAAATATTTTGTTAATGGCAAAATTGATGATGAATATATTGTCGTATTAAGAAAAATAAAAAATTCAGAAGGTTTGGCTAGTGATGAAGATTTTATAGCAAAAATTGTCTTAAAAGAAATGCAAAATTTCAGAAGCAAAGTTGAAAAAAAACCTGGGAGTTCAACAAGAGGCAAAGAGGTAAGCGCTAAAAGATTAAAATATAATCTTGTAAAAATTGATGAAGCAATTGAAAAGATTAATAAAGATATTAAAATAAAAGGTAATTAGAATGGAAAAGTATATTGACAAAATAATAATATCTGTTTTGAAAGGTAAAGATTATAGACCTTATGTATTAGCCACAATAAATAAAAGATTTGTGGATACTGTTTATTTATTGCTCAAGAAAATTTTAGAAGCTAGAAAAAAGAATAAATCAGAAGATTGGTGGATTAAAGAGTTAGTTGAGAATTCTGCAATTTCTAAAAGAGAATTATTATGGTTTGTTGGATTAAACAATAAAACAGTTACAAATATGGCAAATACAGCAAAACGGGAAGTCTGTATAGATTTAGGTAAAGAGAATATAAATTCAATCAAAATGTTAGCTGAAGAAATTGAAAAAATGCACGATGGTTTGCCATATATTGAAATTAAATTAAAACACAGAAAAGAAGAGATTATTTTATCAGAAAAAGAATCAATCCAAGTATTAAACACCATCTCTGCTATGAAACTTACGGTTCAAGGTGGAGCTTGGAGTGAAGTCGGGAAAAAAGTTGAGAAGAAACTTTTATTCACGATATTTGAAATGTTAGGTCTTCCCTCAAAAAATTATGTTCTTGTATCTGATGAGATGAAGAAAAAGGGTTTTGTAGGAAATAGGGAGATAGATGGAATTATATTAAGCGATGACCATAAAAAAATAATCCAAATTGAGTTTAAACTTCTTGGAATTGGCAACCCTGAAATCGGAGATGAAGCATTGGCACGAGAAGTGGGATTATTTTTAGTTGATAGAATGACAACAATGATGATTGAAGAAGGAAAAAAGAAAGGAGTTAATATAATTGAGTTAAGGGACGAAAAAGCATTAACAAAAATAGGTGAATACCTCAAAAAAGAAGGATTTAATGTGAAGAATCCACCAAAAATTACAGAGATAGAAAAATTAGTGCCACAAATTACAAAGAAATATAATGAAGATTTAGAAAATAAGAAAATTATGTTTAAAGCTAAAGAGTTAGTGAAGTAAATACGCCCTCTCGTTTCTATAATATTTCTGCGTAGCAGACTATCTGTCCGCAGGACTTAGGAAATCCCCCCTAAAATTTCTTTTCGCAGAAAAAGGCTAAATGTGCGTAGCACTCTTAAGGCGGAAACCCCTTTTAATAAATCTACACGACGATTGAATATAACCGTTGTTAAGTGACCTGAACGAAGTGAAGGGAAAACACGAAGTGTTTTAAGTTTGGTCTCATTTTATTAATTTAATTTAGAACTCTAATTCTCTTCTTTTCACAAATTATTTTTTATTTTAGAGAGTGGAGACCAAATTTCACTTAACCATTGTTAAGTGACCTGAACGAAGTGAAGGGAAAACACGAAGTGTTTTAAGTTTGGTCTTATTTTATTA
This sequence comes from Nanobdellota archaeon, assembly GCA_030689875.1. Taxonomy (GTDB): domain Archaea; phylum Nanobdellota; class Nanobdellia; order Pacearchaeales; family GW2011-AR1; genus JWKY01. The sequence goes on along the minus strand of JAUYHR010000050.1, from coordinate 4,534 downwards.
ATTTAATTTAGAACTCTAATTCTCTTTTTTTCACAAATTATTTTTTATTTTAGAGAGTGGAGACCAAATTTCACTTAATCCTTGTTAGTTGCGTCTTTTCATAGAAAAGACCGAGGGATAGTGCAACGATTTTTGCGAAGCAAAAAATCCCGAAGAGTTTAGTTTAAGTTTAGATTAATTTCGACCGAAGGGAGTGTATATGTCCGAAGGACTGGGGGGTTCCGTTCCTTCAAAAGAGCAAAGCGACACATCGAGAACAAGAATAAAGAGGAGTTTTGTTTTTTTAACTATTCCAATAATCCAATAAATTCTTTATTGCAACTTTAAATAAATCAGGTGCTTTAATCCCTAAAACTAATTTTCCGTTTTCATTTAATAAAAATCCGACTTCAATTTCAATAACTTTTTCCTCTGTGCTTCCGTATAAAACAACAGTACGAACAATTTTAAATTTTGGATAATTTGGTTTTATATAAGTATTTTCTATTGCATCAAAATTATTTAATTCAGCAATGCCATTTGCTCTAAATTTATATTTTTTGCCTTCGATATTTATTATTTCGCTTTTATCAAAATCAATTAAAATTAAATCTGGAATATGTACAATTTGATTCTTATCTCCATTCTTGTATTTTTCACGGTCTTGATATTTTACTAAAGGTATTGGCTCTCCACTTTTAGTTATAAAATATCCTTTTTCACAACCTGCATGATTTTCAAATAATGAATTTCCTTTTGTAAAATTTTCAACAACCAAATGAATAAAAATTGTTCCAAGTTTTTCGCCTTCTTTTTCATAATGCCAATAAAATTCTTTAATTTTTGGAGCAACTCTTTGTAATCCGTCAAATTCAATGTTTAACTTTGAAGCGATTTGTACAAATTTATTGTTTCCTTTTATATGTCTTTGACTTAAACCATGTTCTGTAATAACAAGTTTTTTATCCCAACCAAGTTTTCTTAATGAAGCACAAATTAAACTTAATGCTCCAATATTTGGATCGTGTGATAAACTATCTGACTTAAATAAACGACCAGAAACTTCAATTTTATCATTTGTTTTATTAATTAAAATAGGAACATTTCCTTTTGGTGGTCTTCTCATTGAATTTTTAAAATCTATGAGTTCATCTACTGTTTTAAATGGAGTATGATTTTTTGGGTCAAGTTTTTTCCCCATTATTTCAACTCCCAATGTAAGAAGACATTTTGTACCAAAAATATTAGTTTGAGTTTGGCTTTCTTTTTGTTTAATTTGTAAACTATAAAGCATTACTTTTTTTATGTCATTATAGAAAAAATCAATATAAACAAATTTTGAAGCTCTTTGAAAAATACCAGTATTCCTGCTTTCTGCGTCATCTGTTTTTGTTTCTTCTATTCCATAAATTGGAGTATCTTCAATTTTCGGTTCATTTTCTTGATAGAAAATTAAAAAATCTACAAAACTAGATTGTCCACTTATAGTTTTTATAAAAATTTGATTTATTTTATTTGATTTAAAACCAACAACTTCATAAGTAAATGAAAAATCGTTATCATTATTTAGAATTGGTAAAATTCTAATGGTGTCAATAAAACAAGGAATTTCATTATCTTTTGAAAACTTAAATAAAATGTTATGAATAACATCTCTTTTTGGTCTTTCTTCTGTTAGTATCCAAAGATTTTTAGTCATTTTGCACCTTCTTAAAAATTAAAATATATTGATGTATTTGGTTTGATACATAAGCATAAGGGTATCCATAGGGATATAAATTTACTCCTTGGTCTGCCCAAATTTTAGTTCCTAGATATGATATATTTTCTATACTTGATAAGTCTTTTATTAAATCAGCATGGAGTAAATTAAGTTCATTGTCTTTTGGTTGCATATCTTTAATAAAGACAACAATATGTCCTTTGTTTTTTAGTAGTTTTGATGAATTGATAATACTTTCTTTGAAAATTTCTCTAAATTTATCCCAACTCATATTACCTAAATCATTTGATAATTTTGTAAATGGTGTTGCGGATGTATCTTTACCATTTTTAACAGCTTCACCCGTCTTTGGTCTTGCCATCATATCGCCATAAGGAGGATCAATTAAAATAAGTGAAAACTTATTATTTCCGATTTCATTTTTTAATAAAATAGGATTTTTTAAAATTTCGATAGAATCGCCGATTATTGTAGTTTGTTCTTTTAGGTTTAAGTATTTACTTGCCTCTTTATATGCTTCAATATATTTTTTTTCTAAATCAATTCCAATTGCTTTTCTATTAGACAAAGAAGAACCTAGTAAAGTTCCACCTACACCCATAAAATAATCTAAGACTAATTCATTTTCTTTTGTAAAAAACCTAATAATTTCTTCCATTAGTTGAGGAGGTTTTGGGGAAGGGTGTATTTTCCTGATATGGTGAGCAAACGAATCATCTCCGTTTGTTGTATATCTTGTATTTATTATAGAGTTTAAAAAGAAAGTCCATTCTCCACCTGATAAATCATTTAGTGGATTTTTTAGATGATATTTTTTGCCGTTGCTAGTCTGAATAACATTTTTTGATTCTCCAATAATCATTGCATTATCAATATCATCTCTAACCCATTTCGGTAATTTTTTTATTTCAACCTCACTTAAAATTTCTTTTGCGGGAAAACTTATTTTCTTGTTATCATTTTTAACAATTCTGTTTTTATTGCTATATTCTTTTAGCTTGTTTTTTATGATTTCAGAGGTAGATGTTTCAAGATCATTTAAAATATCGTCTTGGAACTTATCCAAGCCTTTCTTTTTTATTAACTCCAATATTTTTTTATTATCAATCATTGTCATAATTACCTCTTTGTTATAAAAAATAAAAATTCATTTAAACTGTGTTTTACTTCACCTTTTGTGTGCTTATATCTTCTATAAGGAATTTTTTTTAACATGTATGTACTTTTAATTCCGTTTTCAGTTAAAACATTTTTTATTTCTTCTTCGCTCATTAAACCCTCGGAACTATAACTTACAATAATGTATTTAAAGTTTGCAGTTTTGATTAACTTTGAAAATTCATCTAAAACTTTCCCCTTTACACAATATTTAGATTTTACTTCATTGTAAGGCCTCAAACCAGTCTTTCCATAAATCTCAGGATTATCATACTTAGAGATAGTTTCTAAAACATGATAGTTTGGTAAATATTGCCTTGAATTATAAGGAGGGTCTATATAAAGAATATCGCCTTTTATTTCTGTTATTAAAATATTTGAATCTTTGTTGAATGATTTGTTTTGTTTTCCGTTGTTTATAATTTCAAAATTTTTTAGCTCTATTTTTTTGAAAGCTCTTTTGTCCCAGTGTTTAAGATATGCACCAAATGTTCCTGCGATATTTGAAACAAAAGGCACAGCTTCTATAAGACACGCAATTAAATAATAATATTCATTTTCTTCAATTAACTTATCATTTTTCCACTCTTCAATTTTTTGACGAATAAAATCAATTTTCAAAGCATTTTCTTTACTAAAATATGACCTATCATGGTTATGGTTTGGCGTATAATTATTAAATATAAATGGTTCTGATTTTAAGTCGTCTATTTTAGGCTCAAATTCATTTAAGAAATTAATAGGGTCATCAATATTTATTTTTTTCAGATTAATAAAACTTGGTTTTTTATTGTTTTCAATAGTTGCTTTCTGCAATACGAATGAAAAGTGTAGTAAGTCATTTGAAATAATTAAGAAATCTTTTTTAAAAAATCTTGCTACACTTGTAGTTCCTGAAAAAATATCGCAAAAAGAGATTGCATTAGGGCAATTATCTTTAATGATTGCTCTTATATCTTCTAATAAATTTGTTTTTGACCCAATGAATCTCATTTTTTATTCTCCTCTAGTTCTTTTTTCATATGAGTTTCAACTTTTCGAGATAAAATATAATTATTTTCTTCACAGTATTTTTGATACTCTCTATATATTTCTTCATCTAAGTTTAAAGCAACAGTTTTTCTCCCCATATGAGTTCATATGAGTGATTGATTTATAAATATTTCTTTTTTCTTTTTTTAGTTACAAAACTCCTCTTTCTTAGTATAAATTTTCGAGCAACGAAGTTGTGAGTGTATATGTCTGAAAGACCAAGGAACCCCCCATTTTGGTTCTTTTTCTAAAAGAACATTAAACTTAAACTAAATTGCAACTAACAACTATTAAACGAATAAATCTCTCGCCTTCCAGGATGGTGTGCTTTTTGCTCGTTTAAATACCCTTCTGGGTGCCTTTTTAAAGCTTAAAATAATCAGCTTAATCCAGCTTCGATCAGAACCTGCTTTTTCTTGAGGAATACGTCCTCGCTGACATCTCCAGAAATGAACTTTTCCGCAAGTTGCGCCAACGCACTTTTCTCAGCCTTTTCTTTTCTTGGCTTTTGTTGCAGCGTTGGATTGACCTCTACGGCTTTTCTTTTGCCTTGCTCGAATGAACGTCGGAAGGCGCGCATCATAGTTCCCGTTGCCATGTGACCGTACACGCCGACGGTTGTTTTCATGTCTGCATGGCCTG
>JAUYHR010000041.1 GCA_030689875.1 Nanobdellota archaeon | reverse complement strand
CAAAAAAAAGAATTCAAACTTTATAAATTATATGAATTCCTTCAAATCTCTCCATATCTAAAGCAACTCATTTCATGATCATTAACCATTCCAACAGCCTGCATAAACGCATAACAAATCGTACTCCCAACAAAACTAAATCCCCTCTTCTTCAAATCTTTACTCATTAAATCAGAAATCGAAGTAGTGGCGGGAATTTCTTTTAACAAATTAAATTTATTAACAATTGGTTTACCTTTCACAAAATTCCAAATATACTTATCAAAACTTCCAAACTCTTTTTGAATCTCTAAAACAAGTTTAGCATTATTCACAGTTGATTTAATTTTAAGCCGATTACGAATTATTCCTTTATCTTTCAAAGCGTTCAAAATATCTTTCTCAGAAAATTTACTAACTTTCAAAATATCAAAATCCCTAAATACTCGTCGATAACCATCGCGTCGTTTTAAAATAGTAGACCAAGAAAGCCCCGCCTGAGCTCCTTCCAAAACTAAAAATTCAAATAATTTTTTATCATCATACACTGGAACTCCCCATTCCAAATCATGATATTCTTGCATACCTTTTTCTTTACCAGACCAAGAACACCTTTCCAATTCCATAATAATGTTTAGAAATAGATTATAAAAACTTAATTAAGAATTAATATTTGCAAAGTATAAAAAACTCGTACAACCCTCTGAAAAATCCAGGCACTTTAGGAGTAGGTGTGTACTCTCTTTCTGAAAGAGGATTATCAAAAGTTCCAGTTTTATAAGCAAAAACGTGAGTTATTGGTTGCCATTCTTCCACATCTCTTTCATTAGTTTTCATCATTTTACAACAAACACGGAGTATTTATATTTGCTCCTCAATTCCGAACCATTTCAAATATGGCAACTAGTTTGTCCATTTTTTTCTAAATATTTTTGATGATATTCCTCAGCTTCATAAAATTTAGACGCCTTAACAATTTCAGTGGTAATTTTTTTATTTAATTTCAATTGTAAATTTTCATTCGATTTTTCAGCTAAATTTTTTTGTGTTTCATCAAAATAAAAAATCATGCTTCGATACTGATTTCCAGAATCTGGACCCTGCCTATTTCCTTGAGTCGGATCATGATTTTTCCAAAAAACATTCAACAATTTTTCATAAGAAATTTTTTCTGAATCAAACCAAATTTTCACAACTTCAGCATGCCCAGTATTTCCAAGACAAACTTTAGTATAAGGTAATTTTTTATAAGATTCTTTTCCACCAGCGAATCCAACTCGTGTTTTAACAACTCCCTTTAATTTAGAAAATAAAAGTTCAGGGCCCCAAAAACATCCCATCGCAAACATTACACTTTCCTCTTTCATATAATAACATAATTCTCAAGATTAAATATTTAACGCCTATAAAACTCATAAATTCATCTAAAAAACTCCATAAATGATTATCCCACACAATAACAATAATTAAAAAACCAAAAAACAGACAATTTCATGGAATTTGACACTATTAAATCAAAAGAGTATGAAAGAGACAGAAGAGTATCTGATTTTAATCCTTTTAAAAGAGAAGA
>JAUYHR010000039.1 GCA_030689875.1 Nanobdellota archaeon | reverse complement strand
TTATACATTTAACACCATAACCCTGCCTTAAATCTAACGCGTAATCTCTATAATTTGTTCTGAAGTTAATATATTTGTGCATAGTTTTAAATTCATGAGGAGTATCTGTCCAAAAGCGTGTTTCATTTAAGAGAGAGCTGTTTGTTTTCATTTCTCTTCTTATCTTCCATAATTCTTCGTCAGTTGGAAGCCTCCAGTTTGTGTAGTTTGCAAGAGTCAGATTTTTACAATAAAAATTTGCGTGGCTCCAATTATTTGCTGATAAAGGCATTTGGAATTTTTGCCAGCATAACTCTCCAAAATTGTAGAGTATAGTTTCATAACCGCAATCATTTACTAAACTTATTTTAGGGTTTTCAGAAACTTTTCCGGTTATTATTTTTTCCTGAATTAAAAAAATTAAAAGAAAAGCAGTCAGTATAACTAAAATAATCAATAAAAAATTTGGAAAGCTGGAGCTGTTTTTGTTCTGCATAATATTCAAAATGAGAAAATTATTAATAAAGATTTATGTAGTAAAGTTTAATAATTCGTTTTTACTTTTTTTAAGATGGATAAAAAGTTAAGCGCTGATGAGAGATTTGAATTAATAAAAAGTGTTGCGGAAGGGGGCGAGATAATTGGAGAAGAAGAATTAAAAGAGATGTTAAAATCAGGCAAACAAATTATTGCTTATGACGGGTTTGAGCCATCGGGATTAGCGCATATTCCTTTTGGACTTCTTAGAGCAGAGAATCTTAAAATAATGTTAAAGGCAGGAATTAAATTTAAATTATATCTTGCAGATTATTTTGCTTTTATTAATAATAAACTTGGCGGAGATTTAAATAGAATTAAAAAAGCGGGAGAATATTTTATTGAAGTTTGGAAAGCTTGCGGTGTGGATACAAAAAAAGTTGAAATTATTTGGGCATCTGATTTAATGAATGATTTGAAATATTGGGACAGGGTTTTGAAAGTTGCAAAAGAAACAACCCTAAATAGAAGTACTCGCGCGACGACAATTATGGGGAGAAAAGAGGGAGAGGTGCAGTCAACGGCACAACTTTTTTATCCAAGTATGCAAGTTGCAGATATTTTTGAATTAAATGTGGACATTTGTCAGTTAGGATTGGATCAAAGAAGAGCAAACATTTTAGGAAGAGAAATTTCAAATAAATTAAAATGGAAAAAACCAGTGATAGTTTCTCATCATATGATTCTTGGATTACAGGGAATACAGCCTGGGCAGGATAAGGAAGAAATAATTCTTACAAGTAAAATGAGTAAAAGCAAACCAGAAACTTGTATTTATATGCATGATGTAGAAGAAGAAATAAAAAGAAAAATAGAAAAAGCTTATTGTCCCGAAAAAATTATTGAAGGAAATCCCCTTTTTGATTATCTTAAATATTTAATTTTCAAGAGATATAAAAAAATAAAAATAAATCGGTCTGACAAATTTGGCGGAAATTTAGAAGTTGATTATAATGAACTGGAAAAAATTTATTCTGAAGGAAAATTGCATCCTTTAGATTTGAAAAATGCAGTTTCATTTTATCTTAATGAGATGATTAATCCGGTGAGAGAATATTTTGAAAAAAATAAAAGAT
>JAUYHR010000037.1 GCA_030689875.1 Nanobdellota archaeon | reverse complement strand
AATTATTTTCCAGGCAAAGAGGAAATTAAGAAAACTAAAACTTATTTCACTTATGAAGGAGCAGATAAAAATCCTGTAAAAGTTTGGGAAGACTTAAACAACGACGGAAAATACAATCAAGGCGATGAAATAAAAGTTTATGTTAAAGAGCTTGATAAATGGATTTCTCAGGGGGAATAAATGAAACTGAATAAAATTTTTTTAACTGGAATTTTTGCAAGTGGATTATCCTTTAATTCTTATTCACAAGATACATCTTTAAACCATCACCCTCAAATGTTGGAAATTAAAGATAAAAACAATGATTCTATATCAGATGAATATACTCTGATGATAGATTTTCAAGATTCTGTGGAAATGTTTATCTTTAGCGATAAAAACTTTGATGGAAAAATAGATAATACATTTGTAAATACTTATAGAATGAAGCAAGAATATGACCGTGCTAGTTTTGGATTAAAAAAAGGAATTCTTTCTCCTTGGGAAGAATGGTTAGAAAAGGTTAAATCAAAACCTTTAGGAGAATATTATTCAAATTGTGAAGAAAATCATTTCAAAAAGAAACTAGAAAATTTTTGGTCAAAATAAATCTAAAAAACCTGCTCCGCAGAAATTAATTTGAATTTTTCCAGATTTCATCAAGGAAAAATTTTAGAAAGATTGTTGTGTCAGCAAACATTTGATAAGCTTGTGCAATAGTTTAAAATAATTCAGAATTAGAAGGCTGTCTATGTTAGATTATTAAAAAATCCGACGAGCGAAGCGGGGGGCAATTTTGTTATTAATGAAAAATTATATTCTCAATTCCCAAACAAACAATTCCTCAAAAAATAATTTTTCTTTTCCTAAAAGTTTTTTGTGATAATTTTGATAATTAATATTTTTTGTTAATGAAGAAGTCAGCAAAAAAATTCTCCCATTCTCTTCTAAATAATTTTTTGCTTCTTTAAGAAATTCGTTAATAATCTCACCCCCTTCTGCTCCGCCCGTCGTTGATAATTGAGAATCTGTTGGCTCTTTTGAATTTCTTGGAAGATAAGGCGGATTAAAAA
>JAUYHR010000033.1 GCA_030689875.1 Nanobdellota archaeon | reverse complement strand
TTCTTTTTAACAACTGAGAATGACTTTAAAGAAGTAAATTATAAGATTGATTATGATATGTGCAGACCTTCGTTTATATTAATTAATGGCTCATTGGAAAGAAGAAAAAATCCTGAAATTTGCAGAAGATCTGATTCTTCTTGGATAAAAGACTCGCTTAAAAAGTCTAAATTTTTAAGATTCTTAAAAATAAAAATTGACACGTATAATCAGGATGAAAGTTTGATGAACTCAGAAGAACTACCTTCAAGGTATTATGTTTACCAAAAAAGAAATAAAAATTATGAGGAGAGTTTTTTACTCACAGAAAAAATAATTCTTGAAGCAAAAAATTATTCAGAACGATTAGGGAGTAAGTTTCTTCTTGTGATTTCAGCCAATCTAATTCAGGTTAGCAAAAGAAAACAACAAGAAGTGTTGCAGAAGTTTCCTGAGCTGAAAAATGAGGGCTGGGATTTTGAAAACCCTGATAAATTGATTGAGCGTTTTTGTGAGAATAATCGGGTGGACTGTTTATACTTGTTGCCTTCTTTTAAGGAGTATGCAAATAAAACAAACATAAGTCTTCATTTCTATAAGGATGAGCATTTTAATGAATTGGGAAATCGAGTTTTTGCGGATAAATTATATGATTATATAATTGAGAAACCTTATTTTAATTTATTTAAGTATGCTGACACTTGATCTGCTTTCTGAGCCATTTTTATGCCCAGCAAAGCAGAAAGGTCAATGCTTCTTTCAGGATAGCTATTAAACATTCCTCCTATAAATAAATTTTTAATTGGAGTTTCAATTTCTGGGATATTTGTCAAAATATTTGTGTTATAAACTAGCCCGACATTCGGTGCTCTGCCAACTTTTTTCCAAATAATATCTTCTTCAGATATGTGAGGGAATATTTTTTTTAAATCAGAGAAATATTTTTCGAAAATTTCTTCTTCGCTTAATTTCCATACTGAATTTGAAAAATCAGGATAACTTCCAAGATAAACAAGTGTATGATAGTCATACTCTTTTTTTGAAATAAAATTGGTATGCTCTATAACTGCTCCAAAACTTAATTTAGGTTTTATTATATTCATCCAATAGTATTTGCTGTTAAGTTCCTTTTTTAGCGCAATGGTGATGCAAATAGCTCCTTGATAAATCAGTTTTGCCAGTTTAGCGCAGTATTCTTCTGGAAAATTGATAAGACTTGATAGATTTTTTAATGGAA
>JAUYHR010000032.1 GCA_030689875.1 Nanobdellota archaeon | reverse complement strand
TCTTCTTCAATTTTTCCGAAATATGATAGTTCTAAAAATCTGAGAATAAGAAAATTTATATTTGTTCCCTACTGGGCAATAGGGGACTTATCGGAAATCAAGACTGACGGATTTAATGATTTTGTTTATTTTGGCATTGCACCCAATAAAGATGGAATAGACAAAGAAGGACAGGGGTACAAAAAACTCAATATTTTTTCCTCTTTTAGAACGAACAAAGATAATAATTCTCTTGCGGTTATAATGACCGATTCCAGGATTAATTCTTTAATTCTTGAAGACAAAAAAGCTCAGGAAAATTTAATAAATGAAAGTATCGATACGGCAAAAGAATATTCGTTTAAAGGTATAGTTTTGGATTTTGAAATTTCTGCTTTGTCTTTTGAAAAAGTTATAAAAGATATAAATTTATTTTACAGCCTTTTTTATGAGAAGTCAAAGAAAAACAATCTTGATTTTAAAATTACTATTTATGGAGATGTCTTTTACAGAATGCGGCCATATGATTTGTCCGAACTTTCCAAAAATTCCGACGGGGTAATGATAATGGCCTATGACTTTCATAAGTCAAAGGGGAATCCCGGTCCTAACTTTCCATTAAAAGGAGGAGAAATATACGGGTACGATTTCGAAAACATGATCGATGATTTTTTAAAGAAAGTTCCAAAAGAAAAAGTTGCAGTTGTTTTTGGTCTTTTCGGGTACGACTGGACTGTTAATGAAAAAAATGAGTCTTTAAAAAATGCCAGAGCATTAAGCTTTAATGAAATAAAAAATAAATTTTTAGGAAAATGCGACGAAAATGATTGTATCATAAAAAGAGACGATGTATCTTCTGAAACAGAAATAACTTATAAAGATGAAAATTCACAAAATCATGTTGTCTGGTTTGAAGATATGGAGTCAGTTAACGCAAAAATAGAATATTTGAAAACAAAAGGAATTAATTCTGTTGGTTATTGGGCGTATTCCTATTTTTAAGCTTCAATTTCTTCTTATATTATTCAAGCTGGTTTCTTACATAATTTTAATCATTAGAGTTTAGTATTAAATTATGCGAGGAGGTGATAAATGTGGATAAAAAAAAGATTATGGAACATCTGAAAGATCATCAT
>JAUYHR010000012.1 GCA_030689875.1 Nanobdellota archaeon | reverse complement strand
AACTCATTATTTGTGCCATAGGTAATATCAGCTCCATACGCTTCTCTTCTCGAACATGGACGCAAATAACTCTCTATAACTTTAAAACCCCCTTGTGCGTCTCTTTCTTCGTCCTTTTCATTATAAGAAGGATCATAAAGATAAGCCGTGTCATGAGCTATACAACCAACAGATAGTCCAAGAGCACTATATATTTGCCCCATCCATACGGCATCTCTTTTTGCAAGATAATCGTTAACCGTGACTAAATGGCACCCTTTGCCCTCAAGAGCGTTAAGATATAGAGGTAAAGTAGCAGTTAAAGTTATTCCTTCTCCTGTTTTCATTTCTGCAATCTTTCCCTGATGCAAAACAATTCCGCCAATTAACTGCGAATCAAAATGTCTTTGATCTAATGTTCTTCTAGCAGCTTCTCTTGTTAGAGCAAAAGCCTCTGGTAGAATATCTTCCAGAGTTTTTTTTGCATCTTGCGACGAGGCGAGCTTTTCTTTGAACTCTTGTGTTTTTTCTTTCAGCTCTTTCGTTGTTAATTCTTCAAAATTTGTTGAAAAAGAATTAATTTTTTCAACCACTGCCTCTAATCCGCCAAGATATTTTCCCGATGAATCCCCTCCGAATAATTTATTTAAAAATGTCATATAAAATTTATCTAAACTAAAACCAATGTTTTTTATTCTACATCTTTTACCTTGAATTGTAAAAAACTATCATTGTAATGAAAAAAATAAATATTGACTTTTAATATCTAAAAAACAAAAGCTCCGATTTTCACCGGAGCAATTGTCAAGAAAAAATAGTACTACTTTTTCTTTTTCTTTGAAGCTTTTTTCTTTGCAGCCATTTGAAATTTATTATCTGAAAAATTTCAGACAAATTATTTCTTTAAAATCTTTTTCGCAAATAGTCGACCAACTATTTGCACGATTCAAAAAATATTTTTTTGAATTATTAATGTATTTTTTCATTTTAAAAATCTTTGTCAAGTGTGGATAACTGTAAAATAATAAAAAATAAATCTTCGCTCATTAAACCCCTTAATTTTCCAATAAAAAAACGATATTTTGGTTTTTAGCGTTTAATTATTGGTTCAAGATCGTAATTTCTTCCTCTAAAT
>JAUYHR010000010.1 GCA_030689875.1 Nanobdellota archaeon | reverse complement strand
ATTTTATAGGCGTTAAAGCCACAAGAACTAAAGGGTAACTTAGATATTTAAGGCAACTTTTTAATTTTTTATTTTTATCATATCTATTAAATTCAATAAATTGTTTCCTTTTTTTTCTAAAAAATTTTTTAGTTTTTTCCCATTTAGTTTCTTCAAATATTTTTTCTATATTCTTAAGATAAGCCATTTTATTTTAAGAGAAAGAGGGTTTAAAAGATTAGCTGGGGTTTATTCAGGAAAATATCTGATTAATTTGCCGTCTTCGGTGAAAACATGCGTTCCATTCGGAAAGTTTTTTATTTTAAAAATAGTTCCTTCAATAATCTCTTCCAACTCCGACTCTGTGGACGGCTTATAGAATTCATTTTTTCTAATTATAACTTCTCTTTTATGCTCAAATCCTTCAATACTATCTTTGTCCAAAAATTCATAATATAAGATTCCTTCACTTCCAAAAATTTTTAAAAAAACTGAATCACGTTTCCCATTGCTGTTGGAATCGTACAAACCTACCTGAACAGAATCAAGCTTTATGGTTTCATATTTTAAACTATCCTGGCTCTGGCTTGTAAAAATATTTCCAAAAAATAATCCAGAGTAAATTATTAAGTTTTTCATCTCTTTTTTATATTTCTTTATTATTTATAATTAATTCTAAAGGAAGAAAGGGAAAAGCAAAATTGCAAACGAAAAAATAAAAAATTAAAAAAGCAATTAGTAGTAGCTTTCCCCGAATTCTTCGGATTGTTCAGGTTTTTTCTTCATCAAAGCAATTAAAGCGCCAAGTAATACTAAGAAAATAATCACAAGGATTATTGTCAAAGCAACAATTGAACCGCTGTTAGCTGATCTGCCTTCTGCTAAGACACCAAGTTTAACGCTGTCAACAAGTTCCTCTCCAGCAAAGATACTTACATCAAATGTAAAGTCTCCTTTTGAAGAAGGTTTTGCTGTTACAGAAATTGTCTTGGTTTCTCCAGCAGGCACAGAAACTAATTGCGCGCTTGAGCCAGTTGTTAAATCGCCGTTAGATTCAGTTACGATTCTAAAAACTCTCAATTTGTTTGTTGGGTTAGCAATAACTAACTCAAATTCAGCTTCACTTCCAACTGATGCAGATTTTTTAATGTCTGCTACAACAGCACTGCTTGAGAATTCATTTTTCACAGCAATTTGCTTAGATTGGCTTACACTAAAGTCATTATTAGAAGCTTTTACTTCAAGAGTATATGCTCCTGCTTTAGCATCTGATGGTATTTCAATCAAGAATCTTTTTGTTACAGTGTCATCATTGTTCTTGTTTTCAATAGCTACAAGATCCCCCAAATAAGAAGATCTTTCAAGACCTAATGCGCCAATTTTTACAGTTACAAAAACGTCATCAAGACGATTGTATCCTGTGTTTTTTAAAACAACGTCAACCGGTAAAACTTTTCCAGCTTCAACTGATTGCGCTGAATCTATTGACATTATTGCTGCATTATATGAAGGTCTTTGTACATTCAAGCTTATTTTGTTGTCTTCTGTTCTGAAGTCACCGTTCCAGATTTTTATGTCCAGAGTCAATTCATCACTGACTTCGTCCTGAAGTTCAGAAGGAATTGTTAAAGTTAATGTCTTACTGTATTTCTTTTCTCTTTCAACAGTAAAAGGAGCAGTTACTGCTTCTTCACTAACTTTTGTGCCTTCAAGCTCTAATTTAAGCTTGACATCTGAAGTGCTTTGCAACGCTGTGAAAAATACTTTTACAGTAATTGTTTCACCAGCAACAACAGCTACTTCATTTCCTAATGCAGAGACATCATCTATCTCAACTGCATTAATTGTTACAAGTTCTGATGCACTAGCGCTAACAAAATTGTTAGCAACTAAAAGAATGCTCGCCAATGCAAAGAAAAAAACCCATAGGTTTTTTGTATTCATTTTTATCATTTTTTGTTTAGTTATCTGAAAACATTGTTTTCAGTATTATATGTTGGGGAAAAGTCCTTTATAAACTTTATGGTGACAACATAAAATATTAACTTACAAGTTACTTAGTGTTAGGGGCATTTGGTGAAGGGTTTTTAGGCAGGAAAATAGCGACGGAAAACTTAACTTTAGAAAATTTAGAAACTCAGCAACTTAATCTTCTCGCTTGTTGCTGCAAAATTATTTGCGACAAGAATCTGACATCCTGATCCTTCTGCATTCAAAAGGATATTTTTTGTAACAACTCCATCTATTATAATGATCTTTGGTTTGTCTTTTATCTTTTCAAGAGTTGCTCCAAATGATTTTATGGAAATTGATTTTATTTCATTTAATTCAGAATCTAAAAGGAGGGCTTTTTCCTTTCCGAGATTATCTTTAAAAATTTCTTTGAGTTTTTCTTTTTTTTCATCAGTTAACTCAATTTTTTCACTGACTGTCTCTTCAAGACTTTCAGCTTTTTCTTCTTTTGGAAAATAACCCTTCCTTAGATATTCCTTAACTGGAATTGTTTTTCTTAAGCACATTAAAATTTCTTTTCCTGCAAGTTCCTCAACTTCTTTTCCATCTGGCGCGATTGCAATGTCCCTGACTTCAGCGTTATCCAAAACATTCTGAATAATTAATTTTCCTCCGCGGTCTCCATCAACAAATAAAATTAATTGTTTTTCTTTTCCAAGTTTTTTTATTGAATCCGGAAGCTTTGTGCCGTTCATGCCGACGACATTATTGACTCCTGCTTTCAGCAAATTTATAACATCTGCTCTTCCTTCAACTACAATAATTTCATTGCCTGACAAATCTCCGCACGGAAGCTCTTCTTCGCCATATTTTTGAATGCTGTCTATTCTTCTGGATTCTTTAACCTGCTTTGAAATTTCCCGCGACTCTGAAGAACCTTCAATTGACTGCATAAGTTTTTTTGCTCTTTCTAAAATGTAATCTCTTTTGCTTCCCCGAACATCTTCAATTCTTTCTATTTCTATTTGGGAATCGCACGGCCCCATGCGTTCAATTGTTTCAATCGCTGCGCCGATTAAAGTTGTTTCAGACTGGTCTAAAGCTGTCGGGATATGAATTTTTCCGACGGTCATTTTGCCTTGTCTTTCCAAATCAACTTCAATTCTACCGATTTTTCCTTCTTTTTGCAATTCTCTCATTTCAAGATCTGCGCCAAGCAAACCTTCTGTCTGTCCAAACAGAGCTCCGATTACGTCGGGCTTTTCTAAAGCGCCCTCAGCTGTAAAACTCGCGTGTATCATATATTTTATTGATACTGGACTTATTTTTGCCATTTTATTTTTTTAATTTTTTGTTTAATTGATTTGAAATCTATGATTTCAACTAGAAAAATATCTTCAATTTTTTTCAACTATTTCCTCTTAAACAATAGCATGAACATGCTAAATTAAATAATTGTGAACGTGATTGTTTATGCCCTTCCTTAGGGTATGATATAATCTACAATATCTTTCTAATGATTAATAAAAAGAAAGGTTGTTTTTAAATGTTTTGTGTTGATGGGGGATTTTTTTGGTTGGGTGGAGTTTGAATAATTCATTTTTTAAAAATTAAATAAACTATAAAAGAGACTATAATTAATCCGATTATGGTTAAGGGTATCCATACAAGTCTAAATTTCCAGGTTCTCCCTAACTCATATTTTGCTAATAAGAATACATTAAGACAAGACAGTACTAAAAAAATTATTAACGCCCAAAATTTTAAAAGCAATAACTTAGAAATTAGAAAGTCTTGTGCGGAGTTACTTAAAAAGAAAATTAATATACCCACAAAGATAGCTCCAAAAACAAAATATTCGCTTTTCTTAAAATATTTTTGGTCATTTATAATAAACAGCCCAATAAGTTCTGCTATTATAAAATCAAATAGGGCATAATTTATATTTGCTAAAAAAAGCCAAACTTCATCTATAAATACCATAATAAACAAAAATAATAACAGGTAATAAATTTATCTACTATATAATTTGTCAAATAAATTTCAGCTAACCGACAGATTTTTAAAAGAAATTTTCTTTAACCTTTTATGAAAAAATATGTTAAATGGATTTTAGTAATAATTTCTTTCTTAGTCCTGCTTTATTTACTTTCATTTTTTGGACTCTTCTCTTCTTCTAAACCTTCTGAAGATGAAATAGTTTATTACAAAGACGGAAAGAGGGTGACAAGTGCAAGCGGAGCTTTATGTTCTTCTTTTTACGGTTCGGAGGCATGTGAGATGTATGGAGGAGAGAGATATTATTTTACTGCTGATTTTGGTTCTTCACACCCTAGAATTCATGAGAATGAATGTATACAAGAATTTGAAGAAAGGATTGGGAAAAAATTAGAAGGTTATTGTAATTTATGGGAGGTGTATATTGAAGAAGGAGTTATAAAAGAATATTCTTGTGATTGTTGGAGTAATTAATGTAAAGGAGAAAGGTTAATTAAATTCAACCACTTATTTCCCGTTAGTTTAATATCTGTTGTTAATTCCGATGGAGTTTTATCTATTGCTTGATGTTTTCTAATAATTCTATAAAAGACTATTACCTCTTTCATTTAAATTAACTAACACTTTCCCTTCCGCATCTCTAAAATAATAAACGTCTCCTTCAACAGGTTTTCCTTCTACAATAGAAGATCCACTAAGAGTTTTATGACTATGAATCCTTTCGCCTTTTATTCCAGAATATATATCTATTTTC
>JAUYHR010000003.1 GCA_030689875.1 Nanobdellota archaeon | reverse complement strand
TAGAAGTAGCTCTAATTTTATTTGCTTCCGAGGGAGCTGTGCTTTTGTTTAAAATTATCAGAAACAGGATATCTGTTTTTAATCAATAAAAAATTTGTTGAAAATTCTGATTCTATTAAGGAAAGGTGCTGCGAGAATTATAAGAAAAGGCAGCAGCAAAGATCTATATCTAAGACCAGTTTGTATGTTTCCATTAATTACAAAAATAAATGTAAGATAAATGAGACAAAAAATTATAATATAAAAAAACTTTTCTTCTTTGAAGAGATTTACGCTAAAAAAAATACTTGCTAAAATAAAATAAAGCGGAACAGCTTCAAAAAGAAAAAATACGCTTGCGTAGACATTGTTGTAGTCAGGTATTAATGGCGAAAGAACCGCGTAAACAAAAGAGATGGGTAAAAATTTTAATATATCTGTGACGCTTGCAAACTTTAAATTTTCGAAAAAAGAGAAATTACCCAAATCATTTGCATTGCGCTTATCACTGATTTGCTTGACAAGAAAGTTAGTTTTCTCAGGTACTCCTTTGATTTGAGTGGAAATTAGTAAAAGCAAAAATATTATGATTATAAATATTGTTTTTGTCTTTTTGGTTGAATTTATAAAAAAGATGAAGATTTTCACAATAAAAAAAGAAATCACTGCTATTAACCATACTAAATCTCTTAGCGCAAAAGAAACAATTAAGAAAAAGACACTGCCTAATAAGAAAAATTTATTTACTTCCAAGCCAAGAATTAAAAATAAAAAGATCGCTAAGAACACTCCCGCCATCAGTGTTTCTCGGAGAATAAAAAGAGACCAGAAATTTGTTGCAGGAAAAATTAAAAAAAAGATCATTGCAGTTTTAGCAATAGATTCTGATTTGAATAAAATTAAAGATAACTTAAAGACTAGAAGCGCTGAGAACGCATATAAAATTAGGTTTATCAAACGAGGTATTAGTGCGTAAGTGGGAGAGATTTTATAGGCATATTCTAGAAATGCTAAATAGTAACTTTCCATTAAGTAACACCCATCTTGTTGATAAATCATCTCTCCGTATGCGTCATCTTCGCCCGCTCTTGAGATTGCACAATCATACATTTTTTTTTCGTCAGGAAAGACAAACACCGATTCAATATTAACTATCACCAAAACTTTCAACGTGAAGATAAGAAAAAAGAAGAATATTATTTTTTTGTTAAATTTGAGAAACTTTTTTGCAATATAGAAAAAAGC
>JAUYHR010000197.1 GCA_030689875.1 Nanobdellota archaeon | reverse complement strand
CAATCAGGGAAAAGAAAATTTTTGTTACACGATATTAAATGATGGAAGTGTAGGCATTCAAAAAATAATTAACCCGCGAAAAACTAAAATGAACGCGGAAGTAATAAAAGTAAGTTTAGACAACAACGAAGAAATAATTTGCACTCCAGATCATTTATTTATGCTTAGAGAAGGAAGTTACAAACCCGCGAAAAATTTATCTCATACAGATTCTTTAATGCCATTAAGAAAACAAATTTCGAAAATAGACAAAAAGATAACTATTAAAGGTTACGAAATGGTTTTTGATCTGAAAGAAAGCAAATGGATTTTCACTCACCTACTTTCAGACAAATACAACTTAAAAAATAAGGTATACTTGAAAACCGAAAAAACACATCGACACCATAAAGATTTCAATAAATTAAACAATAATCCTAATAATATTTGCAGATTAACAAAAAAAGAGCACATGGAGCTACATGCTTTTTACTTTGAAAAAAACTTAAAGAGACCTGATGTTTTAGAAAAACTAAAAAAAATAAGACAAACAAAAGAATTTAAAGATAACATGAGCAAAAAAATGTATGAAATGCGCGAAGAGTTAAGCAAGCGTTCAAAAATATTGTGGCAGAATGAAGAATATAAAAAATATATGGTTACAAAATTCTTAGAATTTTATAAATCAAATCCAAAATATAGGAAAAAAAGCTTGAAAATTCTGATGGAAGGTCAAAAAGAATACTGGTCAAAAGAAGAGAACGTGTTAAAACAAGCTAAAAAAGTTAAAGCATTTTTTGAGACACATCCTGAAAGAAAGATCGTCCTCTCTGAAAAAGCAAAACAACAATGGAATAATAAAGAACTAAAAGAATGGAGAAGAAATAAAACTAGAGAACAATGGACTGAAGAGTTTAGAATTAAACGAAAAATAGCATACAATAAAGTTTATTTTGACAGTACTATGAAACTTCTAAGAGAAATTTATGAGAAAAATAAAAATTTAAGTGATAAAGAATTTGAAAAAACAAGAAAAGAAAAAAATAATAAAAA
>JAUYHR010000192.1 GCA_030689875.1 Nanobdellota archaeon | reverse complement strand
AATTTTTATTAAAAAAATAATTTCTGATAAATTTAAGGGGAAAATAGTTATGCCGAGAATTATTTATGGTGGGTCAGTAGATGATAAAAATTGTGCCGATTTTCTAACAAACGGAGGAGTTTCGGGGGTCCTAGTCGGAGGGGCTAGTTTAAATGCTGATAAATTTTTGACTATTATTAATATTGCAGAAAAAATTTAAATTAAATATGACAAAATCAATAAAAGATTTAAAAAATTTATCTGGGAAAAGAGTAATTCTAAGAGTTGATTTTAATGTTCCAATAAGGAATGGAAAAGTTCTTGATGACTTTCGTATTAAAAAAGTAATTCCAACCATTTTGTTTTTAAAAAAGAAAGGAGCAAAAGTTATTATTATTTCACACATAGGAGATGATGGTAAAGAGAGCCTTCTGCCTGTAGCCCAGAGACTTAAAAAATATATCAAAACAATTGATTTTATTCAAACGCCAATTTTTTCTGATGCAACTGAAAAAAGAATTAACTCATTAAAAAAGGGAGAAACAATTCTATTAGAAAATCTTCGTGGAGAAACTGGTGAAAAGAAAAATTCGCCTTCATTTGCAAGGGCTTTATCCCGATATGGGGAAATTTATGTGAATGATGCCTTTTCAGTTTCTCATAGGGAACATGCCTCAATTGTTGGTATTACCAAGTATCTTCCTGGTTATGCTGGTTTGCAGTTTCTAGCTGAAATAGAAAATTTATCTAAAGTTTTTAATCCAGCACACCCGTTTTTATTTATTCTTGGTGGAGCAAAATTTGAAACAAAAATTCCTCTAATTAAAAAGTTTCTTCGTCAGGCTGACCATATTTTCATTGCTGGGGCTATTGCTAATGATTTTTTCAAAGTCAAAGGCTATGAAGTCGGGGTTTCTCTTGTTGGGGACACTAATTTTCAAGTTCCTCTTTTTTTGAAGGCTAAAAATTTAATCCTTCCTCTTGATGTAGAAGTTACTAAAAATTCTAAAAATCGTTTTGTT
>JAUYHR010000191.1 GCA_030689875.1 Nanobdellota archaeon | reverse complement strand
TATTTTTATTTTTAAAAGTGAAGATTCAATTTTTTTTACTTCTACAACACTATAAGCATTATACTTTTGTAAATTGTTTTGTGTTTGTTCATTAAATTGTAATTGTTGTTCAGAAAAATTAGAAACATTTTTATCTTGTTCTGCTAATCTATTTTGAATACTTGGAGGAACAATCGCCCCTTGGGAATAAATAAGATTTCCATCATCATCATCTAAACGTCTTACTCCACTTGGCCCTGGGACATTATTTCCAGTTATTGCATTTCTCATTCTTATTAATTCTTCTGCTGTTCTATTACTATTTGTCATTTTTTATTTCCTCTTTTGTGCAAAAATAACACAAACTCGTTCCTTTTATTGACCTAATTTTTTTCCCATGCTTATTTCCAGAATTTCTACACCACTTTACACCACTTTTCATTTTTTCTCCTTTCATAATAAAAGAAAATATGCCCTTTTCTTAGAAAGGCATACCTTCTAAACTCTATAAAATTTACAAAACAATTTTATTTATGCCCAAAATTCAAGACGATTACCTGAAGTTTTACTTCCCTTACGTTTTTCTAAAGGAGGAGTTATAACGGTTTCGTCTCCACTCTCGTTTACAGTTGAAGGGTCTTGTTTTTCTTTTGAAACATTTTTTCTCGTATCTTCATCAAAATCAGGAAATCCAAGTTCTTTCAAAAATTGTTTATGCTTTTTTAATCTTTCATCAAAAGCGTAAAAATTATTTTTCATTTGTTTTTTATAATCTTTTTCAGTTATAAGCTCGCCCTCTCTTTTCCCTATTAAACCCTTTTCTATTTTTTTCTGATTTTGTATCATTGAATTTAATAATTCAAGAGGTGTTTTTTCGTTTTTAGGCATCTTATTCTCCTTTTAGTTTTTCAACTAAACTTTTAAAAAAAGCATCTTGTTTTTCACCAAACACATTATTGTCATGTAAAATTTCTTCAACATCAACATATTCTTTTGTTTCTTCTTCAAACCCAATTGGTTCTAATTTTATTTTAAATAACGGAATTTCATTCCCGCTTAAAAGTTCTTTACTTAAAGTTATAATTTGAGCTTTTTTATCTAAAACTTTTCCTAATTCAGATATTATATTTTCAACTAAACTATTGGTTCTTTCAGAAACAATAATTAATTTTGGAAATTCTCCTTCTTCAAAATATACAAAAAACCCTGGAATAGTTATTGATAAATTAGACATTTGTTCTATTAAACCATTAATATCCAATTGTTCAATTTCTTCTGGCATACTTTTAAGAATATCAAACATAGCTCCTGGATTCGCAGGCTTTTCACAAAGTGCGATTTCAATTAAATCTAATGAATTAACTTGTTTTATTACTGTACCATTTTTTTCT
>JAUYHR010000171.1 GCA_030689875.1 Nanobdellota archaeon | reverse complement strand
TAATTTATCATGCCGGTGATACAGATATAATTCCAGAAATGCAAAAATTAACCGGGCACAGACAGGAAGGCAAAGAATTTGTCGCGCTTCTTCCAGTCGGCGGAAGATTTACAATGTCTGCAGAAGAAGCCGCTGAAGCAGCGAGTATAATTAAACCGACGTTAGCAATCCCAATGCATTACGGAAGCATTGTCGGTACAGAAGAAGATGCTAAAGAATTTGTTGAACTCTGCACGGAAAAAGGAATTAATGCAAAAATTTTGGAAAAGGGATGATTTATTTTAATTCTTTAGTGTTTTTTTATTTTCTCTTCCAAAAAAATCCCGCTTTAGCTTCTAATTTTTCTACTTTTCCTTCGTCACTTAAATCTCTTAAAAGATGATAAAGTAAATGCCAATTAATCACTTTTTTAGTTTTTTCTTCTAATTCTTTAAGAACTTCATTTGTACTTTTGATTTCATTTTTCTTTAAAATTTCTAAAACATCTTTTTTATGTTTGCTCATTCAAACGTTTATACTAAATATTTTAAGAGGTTAGATACAAAGGTTTATACTAAATGTTTTTAAAGTTCAAATTTGTATAAATAGAATGAAAAATATATTGAAAGGAGGTAAAAATGAAAAATAAATTTATTTTAGGATTGATTTTAGGAATTTTTTTAGTTGGAATGGTTAGTGCTGGAATTACTGGATATCTTGCAAGAGGAGATTCTCTTTCAACAACGGGCGTGACTGCAACTTTAGAGAGTGTTAATAGGTTTGGAGATGCTGTTGTTAGTGTAGCAACACCGACAGGAACAGAATCTGTTCAAGTAGCAGCGGGAAAAACTGCAAGAACTTCAGAAGGAGTTGAAATTACAGCTTCTAATTTACGGGCAGGAACTCTTTTTAGAAAAGCAAGAGGAGAAATTAGTGTTGTGCCTGCAGATGAATCCCTGGCAGTTGCTAAAATAGCGACGAGAACAGGAGCAGTAACAGGACATACACATTTGAGTGATCCTTATGTTATAACAGAAGAGATTGATATACTTCCTGGTCAAATACAAGGAGCTTTAGGAGGAAATAAAATGCCTCTTCCAGTAATTTATGGAGAAGGAACAGTCTTGATTTATGACAATAATTGGTATGATGAAGATTCTAAGACATGGAAGACAACTAAATTTAAACAATTAGATTTAATAGTAGTTTGTAATAAAAATGTAAAATTTGATTTAGCTGTAGGCGGGGAGTATGCTTTAGGTTTGAGCTATGCTGACGGTTTAGAATATCAAATTATAAAAGAAGGGATTAATAATGTTAATCCTCAAGCAAGTGGAAATATCAAGGGAGAATATCTTTTAAGTATTCAAGAACCATTTACAGATGTTAATAATGATTTTGTAGATGATGAAGGCATTCAAAAAATAGGTATAAGTGTAACATGCGCTCGTGTAGAACCAACATTACATCAATTTAGTTTAGATTATTAATTTAATTTTTTATTTTACAAACCGAGCAAATTTTCCGCTCGGATTTTTCTTTTTTTATTTTCTTGTTATCTCAACAAGAATTTTTTATTTTGAATGCCTCGTGCTTTAAATTCCCAATACTTTTAAAAAATACAAATATTTTGTTTATTTATGTTTGACCCCTTCATCAGACGAAAAACTTCAGTCCTCTCTAAAAAAGATAAATCTTCAATTGGAAAATGGGACGAAAGAATTATTTCTTTGTGCAATAAAATAAATAAATCGCCTAATTATTATACAACTTCATCGTGTTCTGGAAGAATTGTTTTAATGATTGACCAAAAAGAAAAATCTCATAATTTATTTTTAGCAATTTCTCATGAGTTAATTTCTTTTAATTGGCTGAAAAATAATCTGAATAAAATTAAAAATAAATTTGTTAAGTTTAAATGCGAACCTCCAATTCTTCATGTTGTCTGCAGAGATTTAGAAAACGCTTCTTTACTTTTAGAAAAAGCAAAAAGTTCAGGAATGAAACATTCTGGAATTCATTGCTTAGGAAGAAATATAACTCTTGAAATACACGGCGATGACAAACTGGAATTTCCAATTTTTAATAAAAATAAAATTTTAGTCAACGATGACTTTTTAAAATTAATTGCAAAAGAATCAAATAAAAAATTGAAAAAATCCTGGAAAATGATTGACAAACTTGAATTATTTAATAATACCAATTAAAGAAGGTATTTCTTTTTCAATAAATTCTATAATTTCTCTTTTGAAATGCGTGTTTAAAGAGATGCCTGTAAACCCTGGTTTATTCTTGACGATTAGCCAACCTTTTTTAGAAAGTTCTTTAATTATTTCTTTTAAATTTTGAAATCTTTTAAAATGTTCTGTTCCGCCATATTTTTCCCCCCAATTTCCCTTGCTTCTTGCTAAAGCTGACATTAATTGAGCTTTCTCTAAATCTGAAGCCATGAAAATATAAATTTTTGATATTTTTAAATGTTGCTATTTTTGACACCTTCTTATTATTTATAGCAATATTTATAAAGTTATAAAATTATAATCTTATATGAAAATAAAAGAAAATAAAAGTTTTTTCCTTATGCAATTTGGAGATACTCCTCAATTGAGAGTCCTTGATTTTTTGATAGGATTTCATTTTTTTGATTATCCTTTAACTGAAATAGCAAGAGAAAGCAATGTAAGTTATAATTCTCTTAAAGTATTTTTCCCTTATTTTATTCAATCCGGAATTTTGATAAAAACAAGAAAAGTTGGGAAGTCTGATTATTTTAAACTTAATTTGGAAAATCAGTTTGTCAAAAATTTAATTAAGCTTGATTGGAGTTTGACTAAAAAAAATATTCTTCCAGAATTAAAAGAAAAAATTTATGCTTAATTTATCAAGAAAAAATCAAATGAAAAATTGAAAAAAAATCTGGAAAATTCTGAAAAAACTTGAAAATTCTTTAAAATAATCTATTCTCTGAATATCCGAAATTTTTATAAAGAATGGATTGCTTATTTTTTAAGGTTCTGCTTAGCAGAATTATTTATACAAATGAAAGGAGGTCAAAAAACAAAAGATGGCATTAGATTTTGCAAAAGAGGCAATACAAAACGCTTCTACGCACAGCATTAATTTTGATGAATTAAGAGCGGGAAAAG
>JAUYHR010000164.1 GCA_030689875.1 Nanobdellota archaeon | reverse complement strand
AAGAAATAATTTCAAAGTGCAAAGATCAAATATCAAAGTCTAGTTCAAATTTAAAAGCTTTTAATTTTTAACTTGTTTTTGATTTTTGAGTTTTGAAATTGGATCTATGATAATTGTTTATTTAATTTTACTGGTCATCTTAATTATAATAATCTTCCTATTTTCTTCTCCCAAATTATCCCCCATCCCCTACTTCCCTTCACAATCGGTCGACATTTCAAAAATAATTAAAGCATTAGACCTGAAAAACAATCAGATCATTTTTGATCTCGGTGCCGGGGATGGAATTGTTATTTTTAAAGCTGCAGAGAAGGCTTTTCGACATAAGTTCAATACAAAATTTGTTGCAGTAGAAATAAATCCGATTTTAATTTTAATTCTCCATCTTCGCCGCCTCTTTCACATAAACAGAAATAATATTAAAATCGTTCGTGATGATATATTCAAAATAAATATCAAAGATCAAATATCAAAGATCAAAATGACAGATCAAAAATTAAAAATAAAAAACGATATAATAGTCTATTTGTATATTTCGCCGTGGTTTTTGGAAAAAACTATTGAAAACTGTAAAATGAAAAATGAAAAATTTTCTGTTGTCTCGTATATGTATCCGATCAAAAGCCTGAAAAAAAAGGAAATAGTCATTCAAGGGAGAAATAAGATTTTTTCATACCTTTAGTTTTAAGTATTTTAAAAATTTCTTGCGGTTTTTTGGCAATATAATCTACTCCTGCTCTTTTTAAGGCTGTAATCGTATGCAGTCCCCAGGATACGCCAATAATTTTAATACCAATTTTTTTACAGGCTTCAACATCGCGGATTTCGTCTCCTACATAGATTACTTCTGATTTTTTTAAACTAAAATCTCTAAGAAATTTTTCTAAGTCGACAGCTTTACCAAAAAGATCGGTTTTACCATGAATAAAATCAAAAACATAAAGCTTATTAATTTCAATGAATTTATCAATATTCTCTTTTCTATTTGAAGAAACAATTGCCAATTTGTATCCTTCTTTCTTTAAGTCAAATAAAAACTTCTTCACCCCAGGAAAAA
>JAUYHR010000163.1 GCA_030689875.1 Nanobdellota archaeon | reverse complement strand
TTTTTCCTTCAGCAATCTCTAACAAATTAACTTTTGATCTTGTTTTTTTATATTTGCTTAAATAAAACCAAACATATAATGCAACTAAAATAATTACTATAATCCATCCAATAATTTTTCCTGCAGGGCTTTTCTTTTTTTCATCGCATTTTGAAAGACAGCATTCTCCGTCGTTTGCTATAACTTTCTCACCTGAACACTTTTGAGATTTACTGCAGATAGTTCCGTTAATTTCACTGCAACTTTTAGTAATTTTTGGCAATTCGCTTTGATTAACAACGCCATTTTCCGGAACAAATCCTTCAATAATTTCAAGAGAAATATCAACATATGCAAAAGCATTGTCTGAAGTTTGCGCTTTTATTGCGCCAGAGAGCGTCTCTGAATTTGATTTAGACGAAATATTTAAAATTATTTTTTGCGTCTCATTACTTTCAAAAAATTCAAAAAAATCAGGATAAATTGAAAAATATTCTTTTAAAGAATCCGGAATAAGCAGAGTTACATTTTCAAAATCTTTTGCTCCTGAATTTTTAAGATATAAAATTCTCTCGGTTTCTGAATTTACAGCCATAGAAATATTAAAAAATTTCTGTTCAAAATAAATTTTTTCTGTTTCTAATTTTTCTTCTGCAGACAAAACATAAACAAAAACATTTTGGGTGAAATTTTCAGAAGAAAGTTTAATTGTTCTTAAACCAATTTCAGTTAAATTTTCAAATTCTAATTCAACCTGTTTTTTTTCATTTGCTTTAAAAATAAATTGATTTTCTGCTGATGTGTCTTCATTAGAGCCAAATAAAGATTCAAAAAACCCGCCCGTTTCTTTCTGTTCTAAATTTGGATTTTTATTGACAGAAACAATTATCTGATTATCTTTTAAGTTTTGTATTTCTAAATAAAAAGGATTTCTTGAACTTTCTAAAATTTGAATCCCGGGCTTTGCTGAAAAATCTGCGAACTCATCAAGAATTGTAAAATTGATTTTTATATCGTCGGAACTTCTTTGTCCTCCTGCAATAGAATATTCTGAATTTTTAATAACCAGAGAATAATTTCCGGGAGTTTTACTTAAAGTTGAAGCGGAAATATAATAATCTCCCTCAATTTTTAATAATTCAAATTCAAGAGGCACGGCAGTATAAGTGTTTCTATAAAAATAAATATTGTTTTCTAATATTGGTTTGTAAAAATTTCCGGAAAGCTTGACAACTAAAGTTTCGCCCTGAGCTAATTCTGAATCAGTGTCTATCTGAATAGAAAATACTAACGGAATAAATAATAAAACAAATACAAATATTAACAAGCTCTTTTTCATATTATATAAAGAATAATGCGGTTAATAAAGTTTATTTCATTGCGGTTTATTAAAAATCCATAAGACATAAAAACTTATTTTGCCTAATTTAGAATAATGGAAATAAACATTTACAAAATAATTGCAATAGTGGGATTAATATCAATAATCATCGGAACATTTATGATTTCGCTTTCAGGGAAAATAAAAAGAAAATACATTTATCCCTTGCTCTTAATCGGGGGAGTTGGCCTTTTAATTTACAGCATTTACATAAATGATTTAATTTTTATAATTCTTCAAACAGCGTATATATTCATAGTTATTTATGATATAATTAAATTGGTCCCAAGGGGATCTCCCCTGAAGTAAAATTTAAAAAAAGAATGTTATACCAAGAACTTGCAGAACTTTACAACCGGCTTGAAAGCACAACAAAACGCCTTGAAAAAACAGAAATTTTGTCAAAATTTTTAAAAAAACTTTCTGACGAAGACAAAGATGTGATGTATCTTTTAGTTGGAAAAATCTATCCAGAATATAGTGAAAAAGAAATTGGAATTTCTAATCAAACTGCAATCAAGGCGATTTCAAAATCAACCGGAGTGACTGATTCAAAAGTCTTAGAAATGTGGAAAAAAATAGGAGATTTAGGAGAAGTTGCAAAAAAATTAATCCAAGAAAAAAAGCAAAGAACTCTTACATCACATGTATTAACTGTAAAAAAAGTTATTGAAAATTTAAGAAAACTTCCAGAGCTTGAAGGAAAAGGAACTGTAGATAAAAAGATTTCTCTCATAACTGAATTATTAACTTCTGCAGAACCTTTAGAAGCGCTTTATTTGGTAAGAACATTAATCGGAGATTTAAGAATCGGAACTCAAGAAAGCACAATTAGAGAATCTTTAGCAAAAGCATTTTTTGAAAATGATGAAGATGCTCCAGAAAAAATTCAGGAAGCAATTGATAAATCCAACGACACTGCAGAAGTATTTGATTATTGTAGAAAAAGAGATATAAAAGAATTGGAAAAAATTTCTATGCAAATTGGAAAACCCATAAAAGCCATGCTTGCCCAGAAAGTTTCAACAATTAAAGAGGGTTTTGAGGCTCTCGGAAAACCCTGCGCATTAGAATATAAATATGACGTATTCAGATTAATAATTCACAAAAAAAATTCAGAAATTAAACTCTTCACTCGAAGTCTTGAAAATGTAACAAAACAATTTCCCGAAGTTGTTGAATACATAAAACAATTTGTAAAAGGAAATTCAGTAATTCTTGATTCTGAAGCAGTTGGTTATGATAAGAAAACAAAAAGATACACTTCTTTTCAGCATATAAGCCAGAGAATAAGAAGAAAATACCATATTGAAAAACTTCAGGATGAGCTTCCTGTTGAAATAAATGTTTTTGATGTTTTGTATTATAATGGAAAATCAATTATTGATAAACCTTTTGAAGAAAGAGCAAAATTAGTAAGACAAATAATAACAAATCATCCTTACAAAATAATTTCTTCAAAACAAATAATTACTTCTGATGAAAAAAAGGCAAAAGAATTTTACAAAGCAGCTTTAAAAAATAATCAGGAAGGAATAATAATGAAAAATCTTAAAGCGCCCTACAAACCAGGAAGAAGAGTCGGTTATATGCTTAAAATTAAATCAGAAGATAAAGATTTGGATTTGGTTATTACCGGCGCTGAATATGGAAAAGGAAAACGCTCTGGATGGTTTTCAAGTTTTATTGTTTCATGCAAGGGAAAAAATAAAGGAGAATATCTTGAAGTTGGAAAAGTTGGAACAGGGATTGTTGAAAAAGAAGAAAGCAAAAAAGATAATAAAAAAGTTTCATTCCAAGAATTAACAGACAAGATAAAACCAATTATTGAAAAAGAAGACGGAAAAAGAGTCTGGATTAAACCAAAGATTATCGTCGCTGTAACCTATCAGGAAATCCAGCGTTCCCCCAATTATAATTCAGGATGGGCTTTGAGATTTCCAAGAGTAACTGCACTAAGAACAGACAAACCGCTATTAGAAATTGCTGATTTAAATGAAATTGAAAAAGATTTCAAGAATAAAAAAAGAAACTGGAAGTTTGGATGATTTATTTCTTTAAGCCATAAGATTTATAAAAGGTTATAACATTGTTATAACATGAAAGCAAAACATCTTTTCAAGATTTTGTATTCATTAGTCTTTCCAATTGAACGAAAGAGGAAATCCAAATGATACAAGAACTAATTAAGCCAGTTGTAAGAGTTGGGAATTCAGCAGGAGTTATTCTGCCAAAAAATTGGATAAATGGAGAAGCGAGAATTGAATTAATTGAGAAACCTCTTGACATAAAAAAAGATATCTTAGAAATTCTTGAACCTTATTTGCAAGATGTTGAAGGAATTTATCTTATTGGAAGTTATGCCCGAGGGGAACAAACAAAAGAAAGCGATGTGGATGTTTTAGTTATAACTGAGAAAATAAGCAAAAAAATTAAGAAAGGAAAATATGAGCTGATTTTAATTCCAAAAGAAAATGTTGAATTGGCGCTTGAAAAAAATATTCTCCCAATTCTCCCAATGTTAAAAGAGGCGAAATCTATTATTAATAATTCATTAATTGAAAAGTATAAAAAAACTCAATTAACTAAAAAAAATTTAAAATCCCACCTAGAATTAACAAAATCTGCGTTGGGGATTAACCAAGAATTCATAAAACTTGATGAAGAAATGAAATCAAATTCAGACGATGGCGTTGCTTATTCCCTAATTTTAAGACTTAGAGGAGCATATATTGTTGATTGTTTAATTAAAAATAAAATCCCAACTAAAAAAGAGCTGCTTAATTTAATAAAAAAAATATCCGGCTCATTAAAAGCTTACGCTGGATATTTAAGAGTAAAGAATAATAATAACCTAAAGGTCACAAGAAAAAAGAAAAATGAACTTCCAACAGAAGAATCTGTAAAATTATATGATTATATTATTAAAAAAATAAAAGGACAGGAAAAATGGGCAAAAACAAAAAATTGAAAAAATCCATTGAAAGTTTTGAAAAAAGAATAAAAGAACATGAAGAAAAAATTGAAGAATATGAAACTAAAGATTCTCCTTTAATAGATTATTGGGAAAAAGAAATTAAAAGTTTTAAAAGGAAAAAAGAAGAGCAAGAAGAAAAATTGGAGAAAGAATAAATTTTATAAAAAAGGCAAAGTATTTACATCTTCTCCTTCATTTTTCAGGGGGAGGATATCTGTTGTAATTGATTCATTTGGAAAAGTTTGTCTTAAATCAATTAAAAATTTATGAACATCTAAAACATCTTGATGAAATATTTGAATGTAACAATTTGGTTTTCCGGTCATGAACATTAAAGAATCTACATGGGGAGATTTTTTGCAAAATTCTCTTAATTTTTCCTGATTTTGTTTTGAAAAATTGTGAAAATTTATTAAAACAATATTATAAAAATATCCTACTTTTTCCATATCAAAGTATGCTCTTGTTGATAGCAGAACATTTTCTTGTCTTAATTTTTTAAGTTTATAGACTACTAATTCAGCAGAAAGATTTGTTTGTTTCGCAATGTCTATTATTTTTGAGTTTGCATCTTTATTTAAAACAGAAAGAATATTCTTTTCTTTTTCATCTAACTTATATTCTTTTAATTTATATTCGTGAAAAACCTTTGATTTAGATTCAATATTTCCAAGAAATTTCAGGGGATAATATTCTGAAAAATATGGCTCTATTATTAAATATTCTGAAATTTCAGAGCTGTGATTGCCCAACATTTCTGAAAGGTAATTATTTCTTTCCTGTTCATTTTTGAAAATTAAAAGTACCCCTAAATCGTATTTTGAAAGAACTTCAACCGTTATTATGCGATTTTTGCTTTCTTTTATTTGACTTTTGAATTGTTTTGCATAACTTTGTTTATTGAATTTTAATAAAATCAGATTGATAATGCTGTAACCAAGACGATTATAATTTATTAACGGAATATGTCCTTTTATGATTCCCTCTGATTCAAATTTTTTTATTCTATATGAAACTTGCTCTCTTGAAATTTTAAGTTTTTTTGCAATTTTTGTTGTCGGCTCTCTTGAATCATGATACAAATAAGCAAGAAGTTTTTTATCTAAGGGTTTTAATTGTTGATTTTCCATTAATTTAAAGAATATGTGAATCTTTATAAATTTATCTATTTATTAAACATTTTAATCAATTTCTTTAATAAATGTGTACTTTTTCTAGGAAAGATTTACATAAAATTCCTACTTGATATTATTAATTAAATCAGTGAAAACTATAAAAAATGACAGAATACAAAATAAAAAACTTGACACCAAAAAAAATGCAATGTGGTTATGCAGCGATTTGCCCTGCAATTTATGAAATTACTCCGAAAGATATGAAATGTGGTCCCGCACTTGGTTGTAATGGAATTTACGAAAACAAAGAAGAATCAAAATATTTGATAATTGGAAAAATAGCAGATGCTAAAAAGTTTGGGCTTGAAAAGAAAGTTGGAAAAGATGAAATACTGATTGAAGTTGATAAAAGATTGATTGATGAGAAAGGGAAATAAAATTGTTTTTCTAAAATTGCTCACTTCGTTTGGAATTTATTTATTTTCCACCATAAACAGCTTTTCTATTCATTAATTATTTTTATTTATACTAACCAACTCAAAAAATATTACGGCGATAACTTTTCTTTTAGCGTAGAAATATGGTGAAATCTATTTCGGAGCAAACAAATTTATTTCCCCATTTCCTTCAGCTTTTTAAGAACATCATCTAACTCGCTTTTTCTTTGAGGAATTGGTCTTCTTGGATATTGGGGATGTGACTGCGGTGGAATAATCCTTCTTTGAGGAATTTCATTTATTCTTGACGGCATTCCTGGTCTTGAAGGATTACCTTTTGGTTTATTAGTTGATAATTTATAGTAAAAATCTTTTAGTTTATCTTTAAATGCTATTGCCAAAGCAATTAAAACAATTAAAATTCCTAAAACCCAAAGCCACCAAAAACTTGTTGTGGTTTTTTGCATACAGCAAGATTGTGAAAAATCATTGCATAAATAATTTAAATTTTCTTTTTCTCCTGATTCACATGAAGTATCTTTGCAAGTTCC
>JAUYHR010000156.1 GCA_030689875.1 Nanobdellota archaeon | reverse complement strand
CTGAAGAATTTATTAAACAAATTAAAAAGTTCATGAAATATTAAAATGCCAAAATTTGTAATCCATAAACATCACGCATCTCATCTTCATTGGGACCTTCGTCTAGAAATGTCCGGAGTTTTAAAATCTTGGGCAGTTCCAAAAGAACCGTCGGCAAAAAAAGGAATTAAAAGATTAGCAATTCAAGTTGAAGACCACGATTTAAGTTATGCTGATTTTCATGGTGAGATTAAAGAGGGATATGGAAAAGGAATTGTAAAAATTTGGGACGCTGGAACTTATGAATTAATTTCAAAAGATTCAAAAAAAATTGAATTTGAATTAAAAGGGAAAAAATTAAAAGGAAAATTTGTTTTAGTAAAAACAAATTTCGGAAAGCAAAAAGAGAAAAGTTGGCTATTCTTTAAAACATAAATCTTTAAAAAATGGGTTTTTCTTTTAGAAAAAGAAAAGTTACAGTGTAAAAGAAAACTAAAATAGTAAAAGATAAAAATGATAAAAAATTCTGAAATTGCGATGGTAAATTCAGCGAGCTATGCTCTGGAATATCAGGACAAAAATCCAGAAGCAGATATAGAAGAAATAATTCGGGGAGTAATGAATAATCTTGATGCTCTTAGAACAAAGAATAATATTAAAGTTTTTGGAATGGCGGCTGCGAGTGAAGCATTAAAATTAAAAAAAGAAAACAAACATAAAACAAACAAACAAATTTTGCAGATATTTGTAAACAATTCTAAAAGTTTTGTAGATAAAGTTAATGAAGGAATGGAAGAATAAATTTATTATATTTTGTAAAGTTTGAAGTAATACTTAAAAATTTTAGATTGAATAAGACCAAATAAACGTCCAGAATTAGCTTTAGGTTCTTCTATCAAAAACGCATTAAAATCTTTATTCCCCATTTTAACTCTTTCCATAGATTCATATAATGCGGAGCGATTAAATTTTTTTGTACTTTCAAAAGAAGATTGTCCAATATAAATAAAATTTTTTATTCTTTCTTTTTTACTATTTATAAAACTTCCATTTTTTATAGATATTTGTTCTAATTTATTTTCCATCCTTCTCCCAAATTTTCAAGATATTTAAATCTTTTGCTTTTGTTACCTTTTTAGAATTAAAACATTAAGTCCCATACTTAACTGGAACGATTTTTTTCTTAAATATTCTAGATTCCTGTAGTTCTCCCGTCCACCATTCTAAATCAGGAATTTTTGAAGTATCCATTTCTTTTGCTTTCATATATCCTCTAGTAAGCAAATAAAAAATTAATCCTAAACTCTTTTCGCTTTTGTTATTGCCGATAATTATTTGGTCAGCTCCTTTGGGAACATTATTTGTGTCGCAAATCATTAAAATTTTTTTATTGACAATCAAAGTGTCGTGCAATGCATTTTTATCAAGCCATGCGTCGCAAATTATTGTAAGTTCATTTTCAAAAAATTCAGCGAGCTTAATGTTTGTAAGTATTCCTGCAGGATATTTTTTTGAAAAAACTCT
>JAUYHR010000152.1 GCA_030689875.1 Nanobdellota archaeon | reverse complement strand
CTAACTCCTCAAATTGCATCCTCATTAATTGGAAATAAAATAAAAATTCCTT
This sequence comes from Nanobdellota archaeon, assembly GCA_030689875.1. GTDB lineage: Archaea > Nanobdellota > Nanobdellia > Pacearchaeales > GW2011-AR1 > JWKY01. The sequence goes on along the minus strand of JAUYHR010000152.1, from coordinate 1,310 downwards.
ATTCATTACGTCCTCAAGCACATGACATAATTCGAACATGGGCATTCTACACAATAGTTCGTTCTGATGCACATGAAAATTCAATCCCTTGGAAAGACATCGCAATTTCAGGAAATGTAAAACTCGACGGAGAAAAAATGTCAAAATCAAAAGGAAATGTAATACGTCCTCAAGAGGTTATGAAAGCTTATGGAACAGATGCATTACGATACTGGGCATCTTCTTCAAAATTGGGTGAAGATTTAAATTATTATGAAAAAGATGTTGTAACTGGGAAAAAATTTGTAACAAAAATACTCAACGCAACAAGATTTGCATTTATGAATTTGGAATATCAAAAAAACCAACCAAAATTATTAGAAACAGATAGAATATTTTTAACTCAATTAAATAAAACAATAAATGATGCAACAAATTATTTTGAAGAATATAATTATTCTAACGCTAAATTCTTAACGGATAATTTTTTCTGGAAAACACTATCAGATAATTATTTAGAAATCATAAAAAATCGTATGTATAATGGAACAAATGAAGAAAAAGCGTCAGCTTCATACACTCTTTATCAAGGACTATTAACAATTTTAAAAATGATGGCTCCAATAACTCCATTCATAACTGAGGAAATTTATCAAGAACATTTTAAAAAATATGAAAAAGAAAAATCAATACATATAACCGATTGGCCTAAAAAAGTAAAGATCACAAATAAAAAAGAAGATGAAAAGACATGGAATAAATTATTAGAAATTATCTCAAAAGTTAGACAAAAGAAATCAGAAGAAAAAAAATCAATGAAATCTGAAATAATTCTAACCTTAGACAAAGAAACTCAAGAAATATTAAAAAATGTTCTCGAGGATTTAATTTCAGTAACAAATGCTAAGGAAATTAAAACTGGAAGTTTTAACGTTGAATTAATCTGACACGCCAAACTTTATTAAACATTCATTCTACCTAATAATATGGACGACAAAGAAAAACTTATGGAATTTGAGGAATTTATTAAAAAGATTTCTTCTTATAGAGGCAGACATACTGAATTAGTTTCTGTTTTAATTCCTGCAGACTACAATGTTCATGAAGTTGTAAAACAAGTTGAAGCTGAAAAAGGAACTGCATCAAATATTAAATCAAGAGTTACTCGAAATAATGTTATTGAAGCTCTGGAAAAAATAGCTCGTGAATTAAAAAACGGTCCGCATAAATACCCGAAAGGTATGGCAATTTATTGTGGGAATACTTCTTTAGATGAAGGAAAGCCTAACATTGAATTTTTCGCGATAGAACCTCTAATTCCTTTAAACACG
>JAUYHR010000195.1 GCA_030689875.1 Nanobdellota archaeon | reverse complement strand
TGTTGCTATTATTTTTTGCAGGAATTCTTCGTTCTTATCTGCTGTTGATTTAGTTATTATTCCATCTTTAAATTCTAAATAAACTCCAGAAACTTCCCTTCCACCATAAATTGCTGGGTAAGTAAATTTAATATAACCGTTAACAGAATCCTCCACTGGTGCTGTAAAAATTTCACCGTCAGGCATGTTTATCGTTCCATCGCCTTTAATGAATTTTCTTCCTTCGATTGAAAATTTTAAATCTGTATTTTCTGCTTGTATATGAATTTCTTTTCCATCTTTCATAATACTCATTGCTTCATCAAGTTCTTTTGATTTTTCTTCCCAATCATACAAGCATGAATTATAGACAAAGTCTTCAAATTATTCTGTAGACATGTCTGCTTCTTGTGCCAGAGAATCTGATGGGTAGTCAAAAATAACCCATCTTTTTTTTAATCTTTCTTTTGAAATAGGATCAAGGACTTTTTGTTTTATACTTATTTTTTCTGGAGGAATGTTATTCAATGACCTTGAATTCTTTCCTCCGGCTATGAATATTACAACATCTGTTTTTTTCATTTCTTCAAATGTTAATTCTGGGAAATGATTCAAATGAAAATCTGTTGCGTTTTTGTAATAAGAATAAGTTTGCCAGGAAAAGCTTAATTTTATGATTGGAAATGCTTCTTTTTTTAAGATTAGATCATGCAATTCTTTGATTAATGGTTCTGCTTCTGTATCTGCTATAACTTGGACATAATCTCCTTTTTTGACTTTAGTAGAATAATTAATTAAAATATCTGCTATTTGTTTTACTCTTTGATCTGTCATTTTACAAATTGTTGAACATAACTTTTTGGTGTTAGTTCTTCTCCTGTAGATTCTTTTATTAATTTATCCCATGGAAGAATCATTCCTTTTGAAAATATTTTTTCTTTTAAATATTTTCCAATTTCTTCATTACCTGAATACTTTACTTGTTTAATATCCTGATTTGTTAATTTTGAAATTGTCTTGTGGATTTGTGAAGCGTATAATTCTCCTAACATGTAATTATGATAATAAACAGGGGCTATTGTAAAATGGATTTTAGATGCCCAGTCTGGCTTATCTCTTGAGAAATTTATAAATTGGTATTTTTTTACTAACTGCCACCATAGTTCATTCAAGTTTTGATCTGGATTTTCGTACATTTTTATTTCAAAGTTGAACATTACTAGTATCCATCTTGTCATAATTAACTGTTTCATTCTTGACATTTTTTCCAAAGTTGGAATTATTTTTTTTAATTCTTTTTCTGAAATTTCCGTATAATTTTTTAAAAAGTCGGGCGAGTGGCTTAATCTGCCAAAAAGCATTGCAATTGCTTCTGTTGTTAATATATGGGCAGCATCCCTTAGCAAGAATGGCAGGTTCTTGTCTGTAAATTTATCATAAACAGCATGACCCAATTCATGCAATGTTGTTTCCATCCAGTATTCATTTTCTTTTATATTTTCTAAAACCCTTACATCGCCTTCCCTGTCAACATTCATGCAAAAAGCATGCTGACATTTTCCTTCTGCTTCATACCAAGATGACCTAGAAATAATATCATCCACTTCCAAATTTATTGATTGATAGAACTTTCTCGCGACTTCCAAAATATCTTTATTATAATATTCATCTAAATTTACTTCTGATGTTGAAGGTGCTTCCTGGAAAAACAAATCTTGATAATGCCATGGCTTTAACTCTTCCACTGAATAGCGTTGCTTTAATCTTGAATCAATTTCTTTTTTTAATTCCTCAAATGCTTCATTAGTTGACTCTTCTAATTCTTTAAATATTTTAATTAATTGTTCTTTATTTTGTTCCTGCAAGAATAAAGAGAATTCGTAATAATCCTTGAAGTTTAAACTTGTAGCTAATTTATTTCTTAATTTTATAATCTTTATTAACTGCTTATTGACAACTTCCCCTTGTTTCTTGCTTGCTTCCCAATATTTTTTTAATTTTTCAGAATTTTTTTCTTTTTTTAATAACTCTTTTATCTGATTGTCTGTTAATTTTTTCTTATTAATTTCCGCCCTGAATGTGTTAAAGCTATGGTCTATTGCAGACTCTTTTTCTGTTATTTCATGAATTAATTTTATATCCCCTTGATTTGCCAAGTAAGATTCATAGATTAGCTTTATTTGCCTTTTAATTAATGGATCCTTGATATTTGATTCATAGAATTTTTTTGATTTTTCATAATCTTCTTTACTATTATGGATTTTCTGGATTTTTTTTGACAGTTCTTCAGCTTTCTTGTAAAGCTCTTTTTTTCCAGTTACTTGGGCATTCCAGTGAGCTATTGCAGACTCTTTTGCTAATTTTTTTATTTTTGATTCATAATTTTTTAAAAATTTTAAAATTTCTT
>JAUYHR010000194.1 GCA_030689875.1 Nanobdellota archaeon | reverse complement strand
CAAAAGAACAAGTTGATGCAAAAAAAGAGTTTCAAATACAATCTGAGTTTATAGATCCTTTATTTAATGCGCTTGGTTGGGATATGAGGAAAGAAGCCGAGAGAGAAGAGAAAGTGCTTAAAGGCAGAGCAGATTATATTTTGAGATTAGGTAATCAAAGGAAATTAGTTATAGAAGCAAAAGCAACAGATGTTAGATTAGAGGAGAAAGAAGGAAAACAAAGTGTTTCTTATGCTTATCATAAAAATATAAAATTTGCTGTTCTAACTAATTTTAGACAAATTAGGGTTTATCACGCCCTCTCTAATATAAAAAATATAGATAAAAATTTGTTAAAAGATGATAAAGGTTATTTAATTTTTAATTGTGAAAACTTTATAGAACAATTTGATAGATTGTGGCTTCTATCAAAAGAAAGTTTTGAAAAAGAAGAAATAAACAAACTTCTTGATAATGTTGATAAGAGGTTAATCAAACCAATAGATGAAGCAATTTTAACTGATTTATTGCAATATAGAGAATGGCTATCTAAAGATTTGAAAAATAAGAGAGCTTATTTAGAAGATTCTCAAATTGATGAGATTGTTCAAATTTTAATTGATAGATTAATTTTTATGCGTTCGGTGGAAGATAGAAAATTAGAAGCAGAAGATTTTTTATTAACTATTATAAAAGATGTTGAAAGAGGATATACTGATATGAATCTTTGGGCTGTATTAAAATCACAATTCAAAAGGTTTGATAGCACTTACAATTCTAAATTATTTTCAGAAGGAATATTAGAAAAAGAAGGAGCATTTTCTAATGAGATTTTAACAAAAGTAATCAAAGGATTATATTACGGAACACAAGATAATCAAGAAAGATATATGTTTGATGATATTCCTGTTGATTTGTTAGGTAGGATTTATGAGCAATATTTAGGAACAATTTTAAGAGGAACAGAAAAAAGAGTTAAGTTAGATTTAGTGAGTGGAAAAAGAAAAAAGATGGGAATTTATTATACCCCAAAATATATTGTTGATTATATTTTAGATAATACCCTTGTAGAATATGCAAAAGATAAAACTTTAGATGAAATCTTGGATATAAAAGTTATTGACCCTGCTTGTGGTTCTGGCTCTTTTCTTTTAGATGCATTTGAAGAATTAAAGAAAATAATTGAGAAAAGATTAAAGAATGGAGAGAAATCCAAGAGTCCCCAATTTAATTATTTTAAAGAGAGATTGGATTTAGGACAGAAATCAGCAATACTTACAAGATGCATTTATGGAGTTGATTTAGATGAGAAGGCTGTTGAACTCGCACAGCTTAATTTATTATTAAAAATTTTAGAAGAAGAAACAAGAGAAACAAAAAAAAGAATTTTACCTAATATGAAAGAGAATATTAAGAATGGAAATAGTTTAATTTCAGATTCTAATTATGATAAAGCATTTAATTGGAATGCTCACTTCCCTGATGTTTTTAGACGAGGGGGTTTTGATATTGTTATTGGAAATCCGCCTTATGTAAGAGTTCAAGAATTAAAACATAAAGATATAGATTATTTCAAGGAAAATTATAAAACTGCATTTAGAAGAATTGATATTTCTACTTTATTTTTTGAGAAAGCCTTATCTCTTATAAAATTTGGTGGAAGAATAGGTTTTATATCTTCAAATCAATTTTTAGTATCAACTTATGGAGAAAAACTAAGAGAAATATTATTAGAGAATAGAATAGTAAATGTTGTGGATTTTGGCGATTTACCAATATTTAATGATGCATTAACATATACAAGAGTGTTTATAATAAGTAAAGATAAAACAAAAGATTTTAACTATGTTAAATTAGTTAATATTTTAGATTTTACAAATAATAATTATGGGTTTGATACCATTAATGTTTCTTCTTTGAATAGTCAATCTTGGAGTTTAGGAAAGAAGAATGTTTTGGAAATTATAAATAAGCTTAATTCAATTAAAACTAAGTTAAATGATATGGCCAAAACAAATTATGGCATTATTACGGGAAATGATAAATTATTAATCTTTTCTGAAGATAAGTTAAAGAAATTAAACTTTAAAAAAGAGTTTGTTAGAAAAATAATTGTTCCACAAGATATTGGAAGGTATCGTTTGAATAACCCAAAAGAAAATATAATTTATCCATATATTAAAAAAGAAGAATCTACAAAATTAGAAGAACTTGAAAATATAAAAAATAAAGATTCTAATTTATATCAATACTTAATAAAGAATAAATCTGACCTTGAATTAAGAAAAGATTCAAGAGGCAATTTTAAAGGAAGTTCAAGCTGGTATGGATTAGTAAGGTTTAGCAAATTAAATATTTTTAACCAAAACAAAATTCTTACCCCAAGTATAGTAAAGAAAAATAAATTTTGTTTAGATAATAATCTATATGCTTTTTCTGGCGGTAAAGTGACTTGCATAACTTCTGATGAAAATTTATTAGTTTTATTAGGTATATTAAATTCAAAACTTACAGAATTTTATTTACATCAAACTTGCCCTCTAAAAGCAGGTGGATATTTTAATTATTCAAATACTTTCTTATCAAGATTACCAATTAAACTCCCCAATGAAAAACAAGCAAAAAAAATAAAAGAGTTAGTTGAAAGAATAATGCAATTTCATAAAGAAGGAAAATCAGAACAAGACATTAAAAATGTAGATTATGAAATTGACCAAGAAGTTTACAAATTATATGAAATAACTGAAGAGGAAAAGGAAATAATTGAGGAGAGTTTAAGATGAACTTAACAAATTATATCGCTATTTATGGGGCTATTTTATCTACAATTGCTATAGGATGGAATATTTATAATAAATTACAAGACAAACCTAAGATAAAAATTAAAACTCATTTTGGATTTATGACAAATGATTTTAAGAAAACCTTCTTTTTTATTGATGCAATAAATTATGGGAAAAGATCAATTTATCTTTCTTCATTTGGATTAAGAAGCGGTAATAATGATGTAATTGAACCCAACCCTTCTTTTGGTTTGCCTTGCGAATTAAAACCGGGCACGTCTCATACGGAATGGTTTGATGTAGAAAAATTAGAGAAAAATAAAGACATGCAATTTGATTTTGCATGGTATAAAGATGAGACTGGAAAAATGTATAAAAGCAAATCGATAAAAGAGAAATTAAACAATTATTTCAAAAGTGAGAAGGAGAGTTTGAAATGATAATGTGCGTAACTTCAAAAATAATAATTCCAAAAATAATAATGGGAAAATTTTTAGAAGAAATCCCTAAAATAGAAGGAATAGTAGATTATTTTTATTTATTTTATGCAGACCATGTAAAATTATGTTTAGTTGGTTTAGAACAAGATAAAGTTGAGAATAAATTTAAGATTTGGAAATCTCAGTCTATAATCAGTGATTATATGATAATTGATCAAGAAAATGTTTTAGATATAAGTAAAATTATTGCTTGTGCTTCTAGAAAGATTTCTGATTATTTAAAAGAAAGAATAAATCCAATGAATGTAGAAAAATTAGTTGATGAATTAGTTAATTTACCTGAAATAAATGCAGATTCATACGCCCCATTGCACTTTATCCTTAATCAATTAGAGTTACTAGATAGAGAAACTGAAATAAGGTTTAAAATTAAAACCAATCCAAAATATATTGAAGGATATAAAATGGTAGGGAATATTCTAGTTAGATAAAAATCTATCCTTCATCTAAATCTTTTATTTATTATAAACTTCTAATATAAAATACTTGAAAATAGTTTTTTTTAGATTGTTTGGACTATCAATCCAATTAATTTTATACTTCCCTTTCAATTCCAAGGTTTTCTCTCTGCCCTTTTTTGTTCCCATTCCTGTATCTTTGCCCCAGTTCATCTCGCCATTAATTTCTTTTCCTTCTTCTAAAGAAAATTTACAAGCATTTCCTTTGCATTTGTATAAATAGGATATATCATTTGTTAAAAAAATAACAAATCCTAATTTAATTTTCTTTTTTATTACAAGTTCTTCTAATCTTTCTATATCTTTTATTACATCGTATCTGCCACAATCTTGAGCTCCGTGAGGCTTTAGAAAATATTGTTCTCCATTTATCTCTTCAGAAATTTCTTTTGTTTTATACTTTAATTCTATTCCAATTTTATTTTTAGAAGAATCTATTAATACAATATCTATATATTTAGATTCAATAACAAATTCTAATCTTATTTTAAATTTTTTACCAAATTCTTCATGGATTTTCCATGCTAAAGAATGCTGAAAATCTGCTTCGCTGTGAAACATCTTTCGCTCATTTAAACATTTTTGAACTAATTTATTAATTTCCTCTAAAGTTATCATTTTTTATTTAATTCTGGCTCTCTTCCTAATTTCTCTTTAATAAAAGCTATAACCTCATATTCAAACTTTGCAACTTTTCCCATTTTTCTTAAATCGTCTGCCGTTCTTTCATTTTTATGAACTTTACATAGAATAGATAATGATGCTACAAAAAATGTTTTCTTATGGTTCGTAACATCAAAAGATTTTCCTTTGCTGTATTCTTCAAAAAATCTGTTTCCAGCACTATGCCCATATCCTTTATGAACCCCGTCAATAAATTGTTTCAATCTTTGTTTAACTCCCCCTCGTGAATTACTCATACCAACATAAAAAACATCTTCAATTCTAATTGATTTTCTTTCTAAGTCTTTATCTGTATAAGCAAGGATATAAACTCCAGGATATTGACTATTTTTTAAATTTTTGTAATTCTTTAGAAGATTTGTCCATTTTTTATCAAAGAGATTTTTAATTTTCAACATTTTATTTCTAATTTATACTGCTCCACCACCGCTCTCCATAAATCATCATTAACTTCTTTTTCCATTAAATCTTTAAAGAATAATTCTGGATTCTTTTTCCATTCAAGAATTTTGTTCGCTTTTTTTGTGAATGTTTCAAATGCTGATTTTGTTGGTTGTTTATCATCAAATATGCTGTCAATCTCTCCCGTGTTTATTGTTTTTCTTAAACCAATAAAACATATAGCAACTTTTATTTTATCAAGTGGAATATCTTTCTTTATTGAAAATCCTCTTCTGTATGTCTCAAGTTGTTGTCTGTGTTCTGAAGCCCTGTCTGATTTCTTGTCGGTTTTCCAATCAATGATAAGATAATTATTTTTATTTTTAAAAACAGCGTCTATAAATCCTTTAAAATTAATTTCATCTTTTGTTTGAATTAGTTTTGAAAGAGGGATTCTCAATTCTTCTTCTGCTTCAGCAAGTTCAGGATATTCTTTTTTTATTTCAATAAGCATCTTTTTTATATTTTCTTTGTAGGGGGCGTATTCTTTTTCTATTTCAAATTTTTCTCCTTCACACATTTTCTTTGCTATTTTATGAACCTCGCTTCCAAGATTAGTTGCGGAAGAAAAATCTTTTATCTTTAAAATGTTGCGAATCATATATTCGTAAGGATTATCATTTAATCCAGAAAAAGAAATATGATCAAGATTGTCAAAATGATTCTTAACATAATTAACAATCCAGGATTTATTTTCTTTTAATAATTCTTTTGCTTTTTCATATTCGCCGTTGATAAAAAGATTATAAGCTTTTTTCATTCTTTCAGTTTGATCAAAACTCTCAATTGCTTCAACTTGAATATTTGCCGTTTCTGAATAATCATTCAAAAAATCTTCTATTTTATCGGTTACTATACAAAGTTTTGTTTTTGCTCTTGTAATTGCAACAAAATCAATTCTCAACGCTTCTTCTTCAAGTTCTTCTTTTGCATCAATTCCTTCTGATTTTAGTATCGCTTCTACTATTCTATCTTGAAAGTTGGATGTATCTCTGGTTTTTGTCGGAACATAAATTACGGCGTCATATTCTTTTCCTTTCGATTTATGAACAGAAGTAATTATAATTTGTTTTTCAATATCTGAACCATCTACTAATAAATTTGATGACTTAAGATAATCTATAATATTTTTTAAATCAAGATTATCTACAAATTTTAAAGATTCTATCAAAGCTTCCTGAACATTTAGAGACGCAAGAAGAAATTCCCTGCCATAATTTATGGAGATAGGAATTATTTTTTCTTTGAAAACAATATCAAGATCTTCCATTGTTTTTATTGATTCTCTTAGTCTTTTAAATTCTGGACAAACTTTGTAAATATCCTCAAGAGTTTTAATTTTTTCATTTGCAATATTAAAAGCATCTTGAATAGAACATGGGAAAAAAGGCGTAAACATAGAATTTTTTATTAATTGAATATCACTGCTTAAAACTCCCTTAAGAAAAGTAATTATTTTTTCTTTAGCATCTGTTGACGCAGAAAAGAAAGTTGAAGAATGATCTATCCCCCTATTTTTTAATTCTCTGGAAATATTCATAATCTGATAATTTGTTCTTAAGATTATTGCAACTTTTTTATGTTCTTTGGATAATTGTTTTACCAGTTCGCATACAACTTTATTAGTATCTTCTCTCGCTGTTTCGTATATTTGAGGTTTTATCGAGGGTTTCGCTTCATTATTTTTTAAATTTTCTAAATCTTTTCTATGACTATCATCTTTAGTTTTTGAAGTAAAACATTCTCTTGCATAATTTAAAATTTCGTTTGAACTTCTGAAATTTTCTGACAAAATAAAATTTGCTGATTTAGAAAATTTTGTAAAATTTGTTATTGAACCGCCCTGAAAACCAAATATTGCTTGTTTTTTATCTCCAACAGCGACAAAATTTTCTGCTGATTTTAATGCAATTTCAGATTCTATATTATTTACATCTTGTAATTCGTCCACAAGAACATATTTGAATTTTTTATTATTTTTCAAAGTAAGAAAATTTATCAGCATATCGGTATAATCTATTCCTTTTTTAGATTTTGATTCTTCATAATATTCAAAAATTTTAACAAAATATTCTAAAAATTTCTCTAATTCTTCTTTTGAAAATTTTTCATCTTCTTCTATGAATGATTTTACTTTTTTTAAATTAATTTTATTTGGAGTAACCCCAAAATTTTTTAAATATCTAAGAAGGTTTTCCATTTTTGGGACAATAGTTTCTATAAGATACTCGTCTGAATAATTTAATATCTGATTCTCTCCTATATAACAATAAATTGAATATCTAAGGAGATTAGAAGAAACTATCTCGCTTTCTTCCATAAAATCCAAAGCATACGAATGAAATGTATGAACATTAAGTTTTGAGAAATCAATTTCTATTTTCTGACTTTTGATTAGTTCAATAATTCTGCCTTCAAGTTCTCTTTTAGCTTTATTAGTAAAAGTAAGACAAAGAATTTCTTCTGGTTTGAATCCTTGTTTTAATAAATAAACAAATTTGTATGCAAGAAGCAAGGTCTTTCCTGTTCCAGGATTTGCAACAACAAGAACATTTCCATTTGTTTTTATTATCTTTTGTTTTTCTTCATTTAACTCGCTGAGAAAGTCTTTAGTTTCCATGAAATTATATATTTTATAGATTTAAAGAATTAATGTTTTATCTCTCTTTTAATATCTCATTTAAAAATATTCCATTAAATTTTTCTGAAAATTTATATTTCTAATCAACTCGCTCATTTTTAAAATATTTTCGGCGTCAAATTGATATTTTATTTTGGATATTCCTTTTGCGCTGTCAAGCAGTTCTTTTTTTGAACCGAATTTTATTTTTTTATTCAAAGCTTTTTTAACAGATTCGCGGACAACCCAAACTCCCAGCGACGCCCAATAACCTGGAGTTTCTATTCTAATCACGACGACAGATGCCTGCCTTTTTATAGAATCCAAATATTTTAAAATCGGCAGACGCGTCGCATAATATCCTCCAGCAGTATTAAATGCGTATTTTGTTCTTCCTTCAAATCCCTCAAAATCAGTTGAAGCTTTAATTTCACTGGACGGATTCCATGAGCTTCCGGGAAAATACAATTCAAATAATTCAAAACTCCAGATATTTGGAAACATCAAAATAAGATATTGGTTTCCCATAAACTCTTCATAAAATAATTCGTAATCTTCAAGCCACTTATAGTCGCGGATTTTTTTTAATAATTGTTTTCCAATTATGTCATCGCTGGCTGTGATGCTCCAGCGCGTTGGAACTAAACGCCTATCTTTTTTCAATCCCAAAACGCCGACACTTAAAATTTTGCTTAGAGAATATTCATCAAAATTATTTTCATATAAAATTTTCATGCTCTCAGAAACTTTTATGTCATCATTAATAATTTTATCAAGATGCCTGTTAATTTGAACATTGCCAATAATTTTTGCTTTCTCAAAATCGGCGTTCATTCCCAAAGGAGTCAAAACTTTATCTTTTTCATTTCCAAATTGTATTCTATTTTTTAATTCAATTTCAAGCTCAACGGGTTTAGAAGAAACTGCAACATCTTTTATAATGTCCAGAAATTTTTTATTCAGTCTGGCATCCGTAACTTTTGTTCTGAATCTTGAATTAAGCAAATTATTTCTCAAATGAAGAACCTGGCTGATTTCAAAATTATTTTCCGCCCAGTATTTTGCGTCGTCGTAAATCCAGGCATTTTCATCTTTTTCAAGAGGGCTTAAAATTCCCACATTAATTTCAGGATATTTTAATTTAGAACCAATAAAAACGCTTGGAGGCGAGATAGAATTAATCATAGATATTTTGCTTAAATCTCTGACTTTAAAATTAGTTTCAGAAATTTTTTTAATGGCTTCGAATTTTAAATCACCGCTCATTTTTTATTAACATAATAAATAATCAGGAGTTTAAATTAATTTGTGAAATATCTGATACTCTTGGCAAAAATAAGTTTTCG
>JAUYHR010000193.1 GCA_030689875.1 Nanobdellota archaeon | reverse complement strand
AGCTCCGATTATTTTAAGTTCTGGTTCTTTTGTTATCCTCTTTGTTGGTTCGGTGCTTGTATAAATAATTGGCAAATTGTATTTTATAAAAAGTTTTTTTAATTTATCAAAATCATCTTGATTATTTTTTATGTCGGTGCTGGCGATAATCAGGTCTGGTCTGTCTCTGTCAAAAATGTCTTTGATGTCTGTCAGTTTTGTTGCTTTGGAAATATCAAACCCTTCCCTTTTCAATTGTAATTGAAGGTCAAGTCCGGTTATTTGGTCTGTTTCAATAATTAAAATATGTCCGTCCGTCATTAAAATTGCTGCTAACATTTCGCAGATTTGCGAAGGCAGGGTTTTAAAGCATTAAACTTCATTTTGAAAAACTCGCTTCAAATATACGAAAAATTGTCGTATGAAATAATGTCTCCCTGCTTTTGCAAATGTGCTGTTATGCCTATAATAACAATCAAATTCATTTTCCAAAAATAAAACAAATTTTAAAAACTTATTAATCTCTGAATAAAAATGAAAATCATTACACAAAAACCAATTTTTGACATTTTTTCTTCAAGAAAAGAAATAGTTTCAAAAAAAGAATCATCAAAAGAAAAAATAAAAATCATAATTGATTACCGCGAAAAAAATTCTCTTGTAGCTTCTTATTTAATCTCTCTCGATTTTGAAATTATATTTAAGGAATTAAAAATCGGAGATTATGTTGTAAAGGACACTATAATTGAAAGAAAAACTATTTCAGATTTTATCTCTTCAATGATAAATGGGAGATTGTTGAAACAAATTGAAGAATTAAAACAATTTGAAAATAAATTATTAATCATTGAAGGAATATCTAAACAAGAAATTTATTCGGACGAAAATTCCGGGGTAAATGCAAATGCTATACGAGGGTTTTTGCTTTCAATACTCTTAAAACACAAAATACCGATAATGTTTACAAAAGATTCAGAAGATACTGCAAAATTTATTGATGTCCTCTCAAGAAAAAAAGCAAAAGAAATTAAACTCAATGCAGGAAAAAAAACACTTAATAAAAAAGAGCAAATGCAATTTATTGTTGAAGGTTTTCCAGGAGTAGGGCCAAAAAAATCAAAAGAACTTTTAAAAAAATTCGGTTCAATTCAAAATATAATTAACGCTCCTAAAGAAGATTTAGAAAAAATACTTGGAAAAAGAGCGGAAAATTTCATTGAGATTATCAGCAGGAAATTTTAAAACAAAAATTCTAAGTAAGCGTATAATTTCCTGTTAATGAATTATTTTTAACAACCAGCCCTTTTCCTTTTTCAATCTTGCATTCAACTATTCTCCTGTCAATCTCAGCCCCCCTCATTTTTACGACTTCAAATCCCCTTTTTCTTATTCCGTGAGAAAAATAAACACTGTATAACGCAATAATTCCGTCTGCTAAAAAAGAAACAGCCTCTGCTTTCTCAACAAAATTGTTCCCGAGATGAGTTGGGGAAGAAACTTCCCTGATTAAAAAAGAAGTGATTTCATGTTTCTCCAAATATCTAAATAATTGCTCCATATAAATTCTGAATCTGGACGGGTCTCCTGAAAAAGCTGATGAAATAGAAGTCAGAGAATCCATAATAACCATGTCCGGCTTAAATTCAGTTGGTATCAAAATCGGCTGAACATCAATTAATAATTCTTTCTTGGCCTCGCTTAATAAAGCTTCAACGCTTCTTGCAATATCTAAAGCATTAAACCTTTTAATATATAATAATCCTTTTTTTTCATATTCTTCCGGATTGGCTCCGAAATTTTTCAGATGTATTCTTAATCTTTCTTCTCTCTCTTCAAAACTCATATACAAAACTTTCTTTCCTCTTTTGCACATCTCTTTAAGTAAAGTCAAACACAAAATAGTTTTTCCGCTTCCCGGCCCTCCCTCAATAAGAACAGCATTCCCGATGGGAATTCCCTCCGGGCACAATTTATCAAACCCAGTTATATATGTTTTAGAATGCTGCAATCCTTCAGGAGATTTTTTAGATTTAGATTTCCCGTCAAAAGAATGTTTAATTTTGCTCATTTTCACCTCCTTAAACTAAATTAAAGGTACTTTAAAAATCTTTTTTATCTAATGTTTCGGAAAAATAATCTTATCAATAACTCTAATATGCTCTCTATATTTTCTTTTCCTTTTCAATCTCATAAGAAAAGCAACCACTAAACCAAAAACTAAAACAATAAATACCGAAACAAAAAGAAGATTAATCTTTAACGCAGAATCCGGAAAATCTTCTTGAACAGCATTTCCGATTGTGCTGAAATTAAAAAAACCTAAAACTAAAATCAGGCCTAAAAAAATAGCTGAAACAAAAATCTCCTTATTTCCCCTGTTTTTTAAATATTCATCGTATTTTTTCTTTTCTTCTTTATCCATGTGTTTATAATATTCTGTTTTATTGTAAGGAATAAGCTTGCCAAATTTTGTAGAAACTCTCTGTTCAACTCTTATAATTCTCTCGCTTAAATCATTAGAAAGAAAATTCTTCTTTTGCTTTTTAGTCATCTCCTGGAATTTTTTCTGGTTCTCCGAAGCCGAGCGACTTTGCGAGACAAATTTATTTTTATTAATCCGAGCGGGGTCGGGAGTAGAGCGACTTTGCGAGAGTAATTTTGATTTATTACGAGCGGGGTCGGGAGCAGAACTTTCGTCTGACTTTTCTTGTTTTGTAGTTTTTTCTACCATTGTAGTTTCTTTTTTTCTAAAAAAGAAACCCATTTTCCAGAAAAGCAAATGATTAAAAAATTTTCTTATTTTTGATTTTGTCATTTTAATTTCCCCCTTAATTTTTTGAAAAGATTAGTGAATGAAAATTTTTTCTTTATGCCATTCCTTAGGGTATTATTCTTTTTTCGTTTTAATTTTTTAAAAAAACTAATAAATGAAAATTTTATTTTAATTTTCTTTCGTTTTAATTTACTATTAAAATGACTGAAAAATTTCCTGTTTTGCTTTCGTTTGACGTTCTCGGAAAACGGCTGAAAACTTCCTGTTTTCTTTCGCTCGACATTTTTTGTTGATGAAAAATTTCCCAGTTTCCCAAGTTCAGCCAGTCTTTCTCTAAGCATAGGAATCTGCCTGTCTATATCTCTTATTAACTCGGCAAGTGTTTTAGTTTTTATATTAAATATTCCTTCAGACATTTTCCCGTCTTGAAAATACTCTCTCTGAGCGTCCCTTATAATATCCAGAATTTTTTCTTTTCTCAATTCTAACCCTTGGATTTTTCTATTAATAATCCATACAAGCGCTGTTTTTCTGTATATTAAAAACAAAATAAAAGCAACTCCCATAAAAATAAGAACAGAAATCCAATTTCTTTCAAAAAATCTTTTCAGCCCTTTTGTGGTGCCTTCATAAAAAGCCCTTAAAGCTGTCTGCTCTGCCTGAACCTGCGATATTTTTTCATAAGTTTTTTCAATCAAAGGAGAAACTTTTTCATATCTTTCGCTTTCAAATTCATTTTCAATTTCAGCAATCATTTCATAAATGACGGAAACATTTTCCTCAAAAACCTCGCCGTAAAATCTAAGCAAAGCGCTAAATTCATCTCTTGCGATATACGCTGTCTCCCGTATATCTTTAATCTCCTGGCAATAAGTTAAAACAAAAGAAAAATCAGAATCCTTTACTCTTAGTTTTGACGACTGCCCCGTATATAATACAGAAGCAACTTCCAGAGTATCGTTCACTCTATTTATATTAAAACCGGCTTCAATTAATTCGCCCATTATTTTTTCTGAATCGCCCAAACATGCCTCAGCTTGTTCTTTTAATGTCATATTTTCTTCTGCAGATGCAATTCCGGATAAAAAAATAATTGCAAATAATAAAACCATTCCGAATATAATTATTTTTTTATTTTTCA
>JAUYHR010000190.1 GCA_030689875.1 Nanobdellota archaeon | reverse complement strand
AGTTTTTTCTCCGTGGAATGGACATAAGGCTTTATAATTTCTTCCAGCTTTTTTAACTTCAATATATTCTGAAATTAAAGAAACAATATCAGTTTTATTTTTAACTTCTTCAATTTGATTATTGGTCATCAATTTGGATTATAGCACTAGCTGAATCTCATACCTCAAACTCTAAAATTAACGGTAAATGGTCAGAAATCTCAATATTTGGTACTTCAAAACTTTTGACCTTGATTCCTTTTGAAACAAAACAATAATCAGCAAATCTTTGATTACCATAAAACTTATGGCCTAATTCCTTTGATAAATTCTTGGCCTGTTCCCACGCGTGTCTATTGCGAGTTTTTTTTATATTAGATTTCTTGATTAAATTTATTAAATTATTTTCTTCAAAAATCTTGATGCATTTTGTTCTTGGCATTAAATTAAAATCTCCACCGATTATTGTATTATTATTGTTTTTTGTAAATTTTAAAACCTCTTCTACAAATTCGATTCTTTTCTTTGTGTCTAATTTGTGCCCAGGAAGTGCCTCGCTATGTATGTTTATAATTGATAATTTAATATCAGTTAAACAAACTAAGATATAACTTTCTGACACGGATTTGAATGCTAATATTTTTTTTACAAAAGTAATTTGATTTTTATAGAAGATGCTACCGGAATCACGATTTTCAACTTTAGCATAATCTGGCAAATAAATTCCAATTTTCTTAGCAAGATTAACAGACACTTCTTGAAGACAAAACATATCAGTAGTTTTAGAATGAAATTTGAAAAAATCCAAAAGTTTAGTTTCTAATCTACCGTACCAACAATTTAAAAATATGATTTTCATATGGCGGAGGAGGCGAGATTCGAACTCGCGAGGCTGTAAAGCCGCAGACTTTCCAAGTCTGTGGAATGAACCACTATCCGACTCCTCCGGGTTACTTTTCCTGCCTGCGCATGTTGGCCTTTTTCTTTTTTTCCCACTCTTTAATCATTTTTGAAGCGGTTTTTAACATTTCTTTTTCTCTTTTCAATTTAAGTTTTT
>JAUYHR010000189.1 GCA_030689875.1 Nanobdellota archaeon | reverse complement strand
GAAAATTTGGGAAAAACTGGCTTTTTAGCCTCTAAAAACCCCAAATTAGAACTCTATAGAAAATTCTTTTGAGAGTTTTTCAAGTTCAGAAATTTCCATCTCATTCAGGGCAGGTTTTACAAAATTTTCATAAGTGCTCTTGCATATGCCATTTGTGTATCCTTTTTTGCAAAGTCCTGGGCAAAGTTTGATTACTTCAGCCATTTTTAAAATTGTCATTGCTTCTCTAAAATCATGAATTCCCCTTAGAATTGAATATTCTTCACTTTTTTTGAAGAAAAAAGCGGTGTAATCTTCATAATCATAAGAAAACTTATTTTTTACGGAGTTTGCAAAAATGCCAATTAAAATTCCGTAAGCATTAATCATAAGTGTTTTTTGGTTTCCAGGATATTTAAAGATGGTTATTTACTGAATACTGAATACCGAAAAATTATCTTGCGAGATTTTGACTTCTATATTTTTTTATTTCTGTAATTTCTTTCATCTTTGTTTTGAAGCTTTTTGCTTCTTTTACAGAGTTAAATTCAATTTCGGCAGTTATTAGGGAAAATTTTGGGAGGTAATCAAATTCTATTACTTTATTTTGGTATTTTTTTTTAAGTCTTACTTTTTCAAGAGACTTTTCTTTAAGTTTCACCAATATTTCGAAAACTTCTTTTGAGATTCTCTTTTCGTATTCTTCCCTTTTTAGTTTCCCCTTTGACTTTAAGGTAATGAAAAAACTTTCTCCGTATTTCCTTAACCTAAATTCATTAGGCAGAAATCTCAGTTTTATTTCTAGTTCTTTTAATATTTCTTTCAAGATTCCAATTGGAAGATAATACTGATCTATCTTTTTGCCTTTATTCTTTATTTCCTTTTTTAACTCTTCAATCTGGAATGGAGAGGGATAAGTTTTGTTTTTTTCCTTTATTAAGAATTTTCTTTCTATTTCCATTTAATATTTTCGGAAACTGAATTTAAAAAATTTGCCTAAGAAATTTATTTTGAGAACTTTTGAAATTCTTTAGATAAAGTTTCAAGCTCTGAAATTTCTTTTTTATTCATTGCGGGTTCGTAGAATTTATACATGGTTTTACAGCCCTCTTTACTTAAAATTCGTAATTTTCCTGCAGAGCCAGCGCCAATGAAGTGGGGCATAAGAACTGTTAGAGATTCATATACCTGGTTACTGTCAGGTTCAATTCCATCATTATCAAAAAAGACTTCCTTTAATATTGAATAGTCTTTCTTTTTTTTATATAAAAATTTGACCAAATCGGATGGATTAAACTCCTCTTTTTGAAATTCTGACAGGATATAAGATATATTTGCTGTGATGTCTACGCCCATAGTGCTATTACTTTTC
>JAUYHR010000187.1 GCA_030689875.1 Nanobdellota archaeon | reverse complement strand
TTAAAATTCCTGCCAAAGCTCCGATTAATGTTCTTCTCATGCTTTTTGAAGATAAAATGAGTTTATAAATTTTTTCCTTAGTTATCATTTAAAAGTTACAAATTAGAAAGGTTTATATAGGTTTGGGGGTTAATCTGAATATGAATTATACATTAAAGGATAGAGGATATTTTGATGCTCTAAAAATTTTAGCAGAAGAATTTGAGAGACAAGGAGTAAAATATGCTTTAGTGGGCGGGACTGGAGTTCAGGCAAGAATTTCTAATATCTTATGCAAAGCTCAAAGAACAGATATCGGCAATGCGATAGGAATTGAACATTTATTAAGAGAAACAAAAGATTTTGATATTACTTCTAATAATCAAGAAGAAGTTTTTGTAAGTTATTTTAATGAATTGCAGAGTTTATATTCAAATGTTATGATTAATCATGAAGGGATTAGAAGCAAGAGGATGAAAGTTAGGGGAAAAAATGAGGTAAATGTTTCTATTAATTATCAGACGGGTCCTCAGGATTTGGCGGGGTTGGATGAATACTTTTATAATGAATGCATAAATACTTCAGAGGATTTAAATTTAAAATATGGCAACACAAATTTTTTAGTTTCTGTGGCAACGCCCGAATGTTTGATTACTTCTAAATTAACCAGGAATGATCCAAAAGATATTTGGGATATAGGGGCTTTAATGAAGACTATGAAAATGCACAAACAATATTCCGGAAAACTTAGACAGGGAAGAATTGAAAAATATCTTAAAATGGCGAATAAAGAAGAGATGATTGGCAGGTTTGCAGAAATAAAGAAACAAATTCTTAAAGAATAATTTTATTAACCTTTTTTCTTTAATAAATTCATGTCAGAAAGTTTAGATTATGAAAAATTAAAATTTAAATCGGGGTTGGAAATCCATCAACAGCTTGATACAAAAAAGCTTTTTTGCAAATGCCTGGGCATTTTAAGAAATGATGAGCCTGATTTAATAATTAAGAGAAAACTTCATGCGGTTGCAGGAGAATCAGGAGAAGTAGATATTGCCGCGCAATACCAGTCTTCTTTAAAAAAAGAATTTATTTACCAATTTTATAAAAACAATAATTGTTTGATTGAATTAGATGAAGAACCGCCTCACGAAATTAATCAAGAAGCATTAAAAATTGCTTTGCAAATCTCGCTTTTGTTAAATTGCAGGATTATTCCAATAACTCAAATAATGAGAAAAACCGTTGTTGACGGAAGCAACACTTCTGGTTTCCAGAGAACTGTTTTAATTGCCCGCGACGGAGTTGTAGAAACTTCTTTAGGCAAAATTAGAATTGATACAATTTGTTTAGAAGAAGATTCTGCAAGAAAAATCAGCGAGGATAGCGGGAAAATAATTTACAAATTAGACAGACTTGGAATTCCTTTAATAGAAATTGCAACTGCCCCGGACATTAAGTCTCCTGAACAAGCAAAAGAAACTGCTTTGCATATTGGAGAAATTTTAAGAAGCTGTAAAGTTAAACGGGGAATCGGCACAATCAGACAGGATGTTAATCTTTCTATAAGAAATGAAAACAGAGTTGAACTTAAAGGCGTTCAGGATATGAAACTTTTTCTTAAAATTATTGAGAATGAAATTATGAGGCAAAAAAAACTTTCTGATTCCGGCAAGCCGACCAAGGCAGAAGTTAGAAATGCTTTGCCCTCGGGTTTAACTGAATTTATCCGGCCAATGCCTGGCGCAGACAGAATGTATCCTGAAACAGATTTGGGGTTGCTAAAAATTTCAAGAAATTTTCTTAATGAAATTAAAAAAGAACTTCCTAAATTAAAATCAGAAATTGAGGGGGAATTAAATAAAACTGGTTTAAACCAGGAGATGATTAAATTATTATTAAATCAAAATAAAGTCGAGGAATTTAAAATTTTGGCTGAAATATATAAAAATCCAAATTTTATTGCTAAAATGATTCTGCTTTTTCCAAAAGAAATTTCAGCCAAAATTGGAAAACCATTAGAAAAAGTTGAAGAAATCTTTGATGACGTTTATATTGATATTTTAAAAGCTTTAAATGAAAAGAAAATTACAGAATCAGATGTCAAGGAAACTTTAACTAAAATTTCTCAAGGAATTTCTTTAAAAGAAACAATTAAAACTGAAAAAATTAATTTTGAAAATATTGAAGAAAAGATTATAAATTTAATTAAAAATAAACCGGGATTATCTATTAATGCATACATGGGGCTGGTAATGAGCGAGTTTAAAGGAAAAATCGACGGAAAAAATTCAATGGAAATTATAAAAAAATTTGTGAAATGAAAAATATTAAAAATATAGAAATATTTAAAAGATGTAAATATTCTCTTTAATTAGAATAAATGGTTCCAAATAAAATATTTTTTACGAAAGGGGTTGGCAGGCATAAAGAAAAACTTGCGAGTTTTGAATTGGCTTTAAGAAATGCGGGAATAGAAAAATTTAATCTTGTTTATGTTTCAAGTATTTTTCCTCCAAATTGCAAAATAATTTCTAAAGAAGAAGGATTAAAATCTCTGAATCCGGGAGAGATTGTTTATTGTGTTATGGCGAGAGTTGAAAATAATGAACACAACCGGCTTACTGCAGCGTCTATTGGTTATGCTATACCTTCAGATTCAGCTCAATATGGATATCTTTCAGAACACCATACTTATGGAGAGACGGACGAAGTTGCGGGAAATTATGCCGAGGATTTGGCTGCAAGTATGCTTGCAACAACGCTGGGAATTGAAGTTGATGAAAATATGGGCTGGGATGAAAGAGAACAAGTTTACAAAATGTCTGGAAAAATAATAAAAACAAAAAACATCACGCAATCTGCGGAAGGAAAAAACGGACTTTGGACAACCGTAATTGCTGCCGCTGTTTTAATTACAGATGAAAAAAAATCTGTTGAAGAAGCAAACCCTGTAAAATAAAAATATTCTTGAACCTAAACATTAAATTAATAAACACTTTTTCTTTTTATAACTTTATGGGGAGAATTTATATTTCAGAAATAAAAGTCAGTCAGGAAGTTTTACTGAAAGGATGGGTTTATGAAATTCGTGAATTATCAAAGATGGCTTTTATTTTGTTAAGAGATTTTTCTGGAATGGTTCAGTGCGTTATTAAAGATGAAAAACTTTTAAAAAAAATTTCAGGAATAACTTTAGAATCTGTTGTTGAAATTAAAGGAAAAGTTAAATCTGCAGATATTAAGGCGGAGATTGCAAGAAAAGATATTGAAGTTGAAGTTAGCTTTTTAGAAATTATTAGCAAAGCGGAAAAATTACCGATTCATGTAAATGAGAAAACTACGACGACGGAATTTGCGCACAGACTTGATTACAGATTTTTAGATTTTCACAAACCAAAAATTCAGGCAATTTTTAAAATACAAAATGTAATTGAAAATTCATTCAGAGAATTTTTTTATAAAAAAAGATTTATTGAAATGCAGCCTCCGTGCATAATAAGCGCTGCATCTGAAGGTGGGACCGAACTTTTTTCTGTCCAGTATTTTGAAAAAAAAGCATTTTTAGCGCAATCTCCCCAATTATACAAACAAATGCTTGCTTGTTCAATGGAAAAAACTTTCATGATAACTCCCGTTTGGAGAGCAGAAAAACACCATACAACCAGACATATTAATGAAATAAGACAAATGGATATTGAATGCGCTTTTATGAATCAAATGGAAGTTATGAAAGAATTAGAAGAAGTCGTCAAGTTTATTGTTAAAAAAGTTTTAGAAGAATGCAAAAAAGAATTAAATCTGCTTAATGTTAAAAATTTGAAAATTCCAAAAGCAGTTTATTTAAGTTATGAAGAAGCAATTAAAAAAGCAGGCGGAAAAATTGGAGAAGATTTCACGCCTGAGCAAGAAAAAAAATTATGCAATTTATATTCCGACAGCATTGTTTTTACTTATTCCTGGCCGTCTTCATTAAAGCCATTTTATATCATGCCAAAAGACGAAAATAAAAATGCAAAATTTACAGAAGGTTTTGATGCTATTTACGGCGGAATGGAAATTTCTTCCGGCGGGCAGAGAATTCATATTCCAGAACTTTTAATTGAAAGAATAAAAGCTAAAGGATTAAATCCAAAAAATTTTGAATCTTATATAAATAGTTTCAGATACGGCGCTCCGCCTCATGCCGGCTGGTCAATTGGACTTGAAAGATTAACTCAGATTATTTGCGGGCTGGAGAATATAAAAGAAGCGACCATGTTCCCGCGTGACCGCGAACGTTTAACGCCGTAGTTGATTCAAAAGAAATTCGCGAACAAAATAATAAAAGTATTAAACGATGAACAGGCAAATGTCGGGGAATGCCTAAATAAAATTGTTGAGTATAAAAAAGTTTGAATGATGTTAAGTGAACATTAATTCTGAACATAAAGAATAATTTTATTAAGCGCTTTGACTTCTCTGATTTATGAAAATCCCTGAAAAAATAATTCGCGCCTATGCCTTGAAAAACGCAATTCATTATGAAGGAAAAGCTCAGCAAGGAGCAGTGATTTCTGCGCTCTTTAACGAGGGCTTGGAAAAAGAAGAAGTTAAAAATTATATTAAAATCATTTCTGAAATCGTCAAAGAAATTAATTCAATGACTTTTGAAAAACAAAAAAAAGAATTTGAAAAATTAAAAGATGAAGTTTCTGAAAGAGAAGTTCGCGAGGGGCTTTCAGAATTGCCGAACGTCCAAAAAACAGGAGTTGTGATGAGATTTAGGCCTGCGCCTTCTGGACCGCTCCATATCGGACATATTATTTCTAATATGATAAATTCTCTTTATGTAAAAAAATATGGGGGCAAATTTTATATTATTATTGACGACACTAACCCTGAAGAAACTCTTCTTGAAGCTTATAAAAATATAAAAGAAGACTGCGATTGGATTTTTGGAAATGTCTATGAATATCTTAATGCTTCAGATAGAATGGAAATTTATTATGAATATGCTGAAAAATTAATTAATAAAAATTCAGCGTATGTCTGCGTTTGTTCGCAGGAAGAATTCAAAAAATTTGCAGAGCAAAAAAAAGAATGCCCCTGCAGAAAAAATTCTATTAAAGAAAATTCAGAGAGATGGAAAAAAATGTTAAATAAAAATGGTTTTGCTGAAGGAGATGCTGTTTTAAGATTCAAATCTAATATGCAGGATTCCAATCCTGCAATGAGAGATTTTCCTTTAGCGAGAATTAATCTTCACGAACACCCTCGGCAAAAAAATAAATATCGTGTCTGGCCTTTGATGAATCTTTCAGTAACCGCCGATGATATTGAATTAAAAATAACCCACATCATTCGGGGAAAAGACCATGCAGATAATTCAAAGAGGCAGGAAATGATTTACAAATCTCTTGGACTGGAAAAAAAATTTCCCTGGACATTTTTTATGGGAAAAATAAAATTCACAGATATTGCGCTGTCTAAAAGAAAATTAAATACTGCAATTAAAGAAGGAAAATATTCGGGAGCAGAGGACGCCAGACTCCCAACAATTGTTTCATTAAGAAAAAGAGGATATAAACCCGAAGCATTTGCAAAATTCGCAGAACAAAGAGGATTAACGGATGTGGATAAAGTAATAAGTCAGGAAGATTTTTTTAAGGTAATTGATACATTTAGCAGGAGTTAATATATTAACTTTAGAATAGTAATCTTTAAAAAGGCAAAAAATCTAATATTTCTAAGATGTTAGCTAAAAACAAAAAAGGAGTATCGGAAATCGTTGTAACTATAATCATAATTCTATTAGCAATTGTAGTTTTCGCAGTTGTTTCAGTTGTTGTAAAAGGAACTGTCACAAAAGGCGCAGAAAATATTGAATTAGCAAGCGCTTGCTTAGATGTTGAAATGCATGCAACTAAAATTGCTAAAGAATTCGCTAGCGATGATGTAACTCTTGTTGGTTATAATGTTACCGTTTCAAGAAGCTCTTCAGGAAAAGACCTTGATGGAGTTAAATTAATAGTTGAAGATGCTACAGGAGATAATCGTGTTGCAAGTAATAATATCCCAGACAAAATTAAACCATTAGACAAAAAAACATATGTTGTCTCTGGAATTGATTTTACTCCGGCTCAAGTAACAGTAGTTCCATTCTTTATGAAGAAATCAGGAGAAGTATCTTTCTGCGATAATACTCAGATTGATGAACTTGCTGTTTCAGCGTAATTAATTTTATTTATTTTATATACTTCTTTTTTAGTTATTAATTATGCAAATCGTAAAAACAACTGCTTTGAAAAATCGTAAATTTATTAGTTTGTATTTTAAACAACTTCTAAGCAAAGATCCTCTAGATCCATGGCCAATTGTAAAAAATGCTTCCTTATTTGTGGCTTATGATAAAGAGAATCCAGTTTCTTATTGCACCATAAAAAATTGGAAAACTTGTTTTGAATTAGGCACGGTTGTGACTGAAAAAAAGTTTAGAAGAAAAGGATACTCCAGCAGGTTGATAAGCGAAGTTCTGAAAGATTATAATAATCTATATGTTACTTGCAAAAATCAGCTTGAAAGTTTTTATAACCAATTTGGATTTAAGAAAATAAAAAATGCGCCTTATCCCATAAAACAAAGAATAGATTTTGCTAATTTTTTTACAATTGGAAGAAAATATATTGTTATGGAGCGTTCCATTTAATATTTTTTGTTCAAGGCTAAAGATAGATATTTAAATAAACTCTTTTTATCCCGAGTATGAATAAAAAAGGGGTGAATAAATGGATTATATTTTTTGCGCTTGTAATTGGAATGATTCTTATTTATTTTTTATTTAAAAAATATGGATTATCTTATCTGGAAAGCAACGCA
>JAUYHR010000185.1 GCA_030689875.1 Nanobdellota archaeon | reverse complement strand
TAAAACCTGGTTTTCAAGCTCTTTTTTTTCTTTTTTCAGGAGGTTTATTTCTTTAGTTATTTGTTCGGTCTTTGTAATGTCAATATCTTTATTAGAATGCATAATTTCATAAATTTGTGAATTTAATTGCTCAATAAATTTTTTATTTTCTGATATAAGAGAATTTTTTGTAGAGACCATAATTTTTGTTTTTTCTATTTCCTGCTGAAATTTTAATTTTTCATCTCTTTTTTTTAAAACTTCTTGAATCTGCTCCTGAATTTTTTTAGTTATATTTTTTTTTATTATAAGTTCACCTTCAATAATAGAAATATTTTGAAGTTTAGAATTAAGCTCTTCTTTTTTTGATATGAGATTTAATTTATCTTGCTCAAGTGTTGAAGTCATTGCTTCCTTGATTCTTTTTTCTTCCCGGATTTTTAATGCAAGAAGTGAAGCATTCTCAATTATTGCTTTATATTTATCAATTTCAAAAATATGTCGAAGAGTATTTACTCTTGTTTCAGAATCCTGTAAAATAATTTCCTTCATCTCTTCCTGAGGGGTATAAACGGTAAATTTGTATAAAAGATTTTGTTTTTTTGAAAATTCTTTTGGATAATTTAACAAATTCAAGACTTTGTTTTTTAATTCTGATACTGAGATTTCTTGTTTTTCTCCATCAATAGTTATTGCTGTATAATCTTGCACAATAGTTTTTCCTTTTTTCATAGTCCTTTCAATCAGAACATTTTTTCCGCCAATTTCAAATTCAATTGAAACTCCTCCTTCTTTTTCCCCATTACGCAAGAGAGCAGAGCCTCTCTGTCCTGGTTGCAATCCAAATAATGCAAATTCAATTGCAAGAAGTATTGAAGTCTTGCCTGAACCAATGTCTCCAGACAACAAAACAGAACCTTCGCTAAATTCTATTTGCTGATTTTCATAGCTCCTTATATTATTTAGTGAAATTTTTTTTAATATCATTTAAAATTTTAAAATCCTCCTTGATTCTGATAATAATCTGCTTTGAAAAGTTTCTACTTTTTCATCTTCTTGTTTTTCTATAGAAAGAGTGTTCATTAATTCCGGCACAAAAGAATTAAAATCTGATTGGTTTTTTTCTGAATAAATTTTAATTGTTTCCTGCTCAATGTCCCCTTCATTTTTTATTTCTAAGTTCATTTCAAGTTCTTTTGCTCTTAGATCATGAATATTTTTCAATAAAAAATATGCTCCATGCTCTTTTGCAAACTCTTCAATTTGAAAAAATTTAATATCTGATGTTTTTCCACGTTTTAATTCTCCATTGATTCTTAACAAAATAACTTTGTCTTGCAAATCTTTTTTTGAAAGTTCTCCAAGAATTTTTTCTGTTGCTACGAGGCTGTCATCAAATTCAAATTCAAGACACTCTATTTCTTTTATAAGTAGTTTAATAAATTTAATTTGTTCTGCTGATTCTGTATCAACAATCACAAAACTTCCGTGTTTCAAATCTTCCAGTTCTTTAAAATTATTTGGAAATACTGGGCCTGGATAGACTATTTTATTTTCATTAAATAAAACATGGATATGGCCCAAAGCATAATAATCTGCATAAGGAAGTTTTTCAGATTCAAGAAATTCTATTGGTAAATTTCCTGCTACTTTATCAAGAGTTGTATGAAGCATAAATATTTTAAACATTCCTGGAGCATCATTTAATTTCATGCGACGCAATTCTGGAATTTCTAATCCGGATTTTTTTCCAGGATAACCATAAAGCGCGATGTTTTTATGAATATGCGGATTGAGAATTATTTGATCTCCTCTTTCTTCTGAATTGAAAACATTCTTGCAAAAACCTGCTTTTTCCAAAACATCTAAAAAAGTTTTTCCCGAGACGCTGTAATCATGCGAACCTGCAATGATAAAACACGGAATTCCTGCGTCTTTTAGTCTTTTAAATTGCGCAAAAGTTTCTTTTAAAGTTTCAATCGGCGGATATGCACTGTCAAAAAGATCTCCTGCAAAAAGTATGAATTCTACTTTAGAAGCAATGCAAATGTCAATTGCTTTTTTAAAGGATTCAAAATTAAGATTTTGCATTTGTTCGTACTTCCAACCCCCTAAATGTACATCAGCAATGTGCGCAAATTTTACCATGAAAATAAAATCTTTCAGGAGTTTTTAAGGATTATTAGTCTTTAATAACCCATTAACACTTTTTTACAAAAATCTATTAAAGAATTGTTGTATTTAATTTAAAAAAAGTGTCATAATTATAAAATTAATACAATATAGAAATCTTTAAAAAGAGAAGATTATTCTTGAATAAATGAAAACCCTCGCAAAAATCCTTACACTTGCAGGAATTTTTTTAACAAGTTATGGAGTTCAGGCCCAATCAAAATTAGATACGACAATCACAGAGTATTCAACTCTTAAAAGAACAACTCTTTTAGGGGATAGTGTTTTAAAAAAAGAAGAATATACAATTGAAAAAATTTCAAATTATTCTCAAGGAAACCTTGTTTTAGAAACTGAATCTAAATCTTTATTTGAGGAAAAAGATTTGGGAAAAGTCGGGGCACAAAAAAATCTTTTAAATAGCAAGCGAATTGATCAGCTTTTAATTGAATATATGAGCACACAATATAAACATGATTCATTGAATAGAGTAATAGAAATTGAAAAAAGAGAAAATTATTTTCCAGGCAAAGAGGAAATTAAGAAAACTAAAACTTATTTCACTTATGAAGGAGCAGATAAAAATCCTGTAAAAGTTTGGGAAGACTTAAACAACGACGGAAAATACAATCAAGGCGATGAAATAAAAGTTTAT
>JAUYHR010000184.1 GCA_030689875.1 Nanobdellota archaeon | reverse complement strand
AGTTGCATAAATTTCTTTAAAATAGTGTTTAAGTCCAAATTTATCAAGCTTAATATTCAACGATTCTTTATCATCTCCAGCGGCTAAAATAAGTGGATAATCTTTTTGTAACGAAATAAGCAAATATTTGATGCCCAAAACAAGCGAAATATTTTTTTCAAATAATTTTTTGGCTTCAAAAAGTTTATTTTTTCCCATATCGTTTCTTTCCATGATTTTTAACAAAAATTGATCCAAATTTATCTTTCCAACCACATGATCTTTGAAAAATTCTTTTCTTGGTTTCCAAAATTCTTCCTGACTTATTCCAAATGCTTTCTGATAATCTTCATCTATTTTTTCAGGCACCACTAATACCCTATTCAAATCAAAGATAATAGTTTTAATCATTTTTATAATTTTACGGACCAATAAACATTTATATAATTATATTTACTTTATTAAATATGAAATATGATGTCCCATCACCTAACACGATTAGAAAATCTTTTCAAAAATCAAAATACTCTTTTATAGAATATCATATACATAGAAGAATTTCGCCATTTTTTACTTGGTTTTTTCTGCACTTTACCCTCACTGCTGAATTAATTGCATTATTGACTCCATTAAATGATTTAGTTACTCTGTATTTAATATCTAATGGAGATTTTATTCTTGCCGCTATTTTAACGCAGATGCATATTATTTTAGATTCAAGTGACGGCGAAGTTGCAAGATTCCGCAAGACAATTGTTAAACGATCAAAAAACCAAGATTCTTTTGGAGGATTTGCAGATTCTATGGTTGGAATGATCCTTTTTCCATTTATAATTTTCTATGCAGGATTTATATTTGGTAATCTAATAACCGGCCTGATAAGCATAGGCGCATTTTACCTTATGGTCTTTTCTTCAGCATATGCAAAAGTTTATTTCCCAAAATCGGAAATAGGCGCTAAACTTAGAGAAAAAGCATTCGGAAAAAGAAAATATAAGTGGGGTTTTAATTCAATAATTCAAAAAAGCTTGATTACTTTGGCGCTGTTATTTCAATCTGTGGTCTTTTTATGGATTTTTGTTGCAGGAGCGCTCGTGGTCAGCGTATTAAGGGTATACTTGCTGTACAAACAAAAATAGACCTTAGTAATATTTATTAAATGGTTTCATTAAAGATTTCTATGAAAAGTCCATTAATTTCAATAATAATCTCCGCATATAATGCGGAAAAAAAAATTGACGGGTGTCTTTCTGCTTTATTAAATCAAACATACGCCCCAACTGAAATAATTGTAGTTGATGACGGCTCTACAGATAAGACGAAAGAGATTGTTAAAAAATTTATAGATAATAAAAAAATATTTTTATTGGAGCAGAAAAGACAAGGTCCTGGCGCTGCAAAAAATTTGGCTTCAAAAAAAGCAAAAGGAAAAATTTTAGTTTTTGTAGATTCAGATGAATATCCAAGAAAGGATTATATTGAAAAATTAACAAAGCCGATTAGAGATGGAAAATATAAAACTTCTATCGGCGCCTGGGTTCTTGCATATCCTAAAAATCCCTGGGCAAGATGCAGATTTGAAGATACCTCAAAATTAAGACATCATGCAATGAAATCTGGAGTGTTCAGAGCAATTAAAAAAGATTTTTTTAATCAACTTGGAGGGTTTAATGCTTCTAAAGGATATTCAGATGACAGAATTCCGAACAATGAAAAAAGAGCAAGAGTTAATGACGCTATTTTTGACCATGATACAGACAGCAATTTAAATGAGCTTTACAAAAAAAGAAAATGGATTGGCAGTTCTATAATGGCTAATCCCAAGCCTGCAAAGTTTTGGATTAAGGTAATTTTAGGTTTTATGTTATTTGGTTTTTTTATCGCAAGTTTTTGGATATCTCTCTGGTTGACTTTCATATTACTAACCGCTGGAATTCTCCCAATTTTATATCAAAGTTTAAGAAAAGTTATTTTTTATAAAGATGTTAGATTATTTTTTTATTATCCAATTTATATTATAATCACTTTTATTGGAATGATTCTTGGTTTCTTAAGACCAGAATATAAGAATAAAACATAAATCCTTAAAAATAGATTAGAACTAAAAAATTTATGAAGATTTTAGTTACCGGCTCAAGCGGGGAAATTGGAACAAATCTTTGCTTGAAGTTAAAAAAAGAAGGGCATGAAGTTTTTGGAATTGACAAAAGAAAAAATAGCTGGACTAAAGATTTTGAATATTTTTTATTAGATTTATCCCAAAGATTTTCTGAATTTAAAAATGGATTTAATCAAATTGAATTTCCATTTAAACCAAACGCAGTAGTGCATCTTGCAGCAAATGCAAAGGTTCATGAACTTGTAAAAAATCCTTTAAAAGCAATGGATAATATTCAACTAACTTTTAATGTTCTTGAATATTGCAGGCAAAATAATGTTCCAATTATCTTTTCAAGTTCAAGAGAGGTTTATGGAGATATACACAGATTTAATACAAACGAACAGATAACAGATGAAAAAAAAGCTGATTTTAAATTTACTGAAAGTCCATATTCTGCAAGTAAAATTGCAGGAGAAGCCTTGATTTATTCTTATGCAAAATGCTACAATCTTCCTTATTTAATTTTTAGATTTTCAAATGTTTATGGAAGATTTGACAACGATTTAGAAAGAATGGAAAGAGTTATCCCGCTTTTTATAAAAAAAATAAATAAAAAAGAGCCAATTATTGTTTATGGTAAAAATAAAATATTAGATTTTACATATGTAGATGACTGCGTTAAAGGAATTTATTCTGGAATAGAAAAACTTGTTTCAGGAGAAGTTAAAAATGAAACTATTAATTTGGCATATGGGGAAGGGCAATCTCTATTAAATTTAGTTGAATATATAGAAGATAATCTTGGAAAAAAAGCAAAAGTAAGCATAGGGAAAACTCAGGTTGGAGAGGTAAGTTATTATGTTGCAGACATTTCTAAAGCAAAAAAATTATTGGGTTACAATCCAAAAAATTCTTTATCAGAAGGAATTAAAAAAACAATTGAATGGTGGAAAGAGAGGGGAGATTTATCTCTTTAATAGAAAATGTATATTTTAGGTATCCATGTTGGCCACAACTCTACTGCAGCTTTATTAAAAGATGGAAAAATAGTAGGATGTGTTAGTGAAGAAAGATTTACAAGAAATAAAAATGAAAGCGGATTTCCTTTCAAAAGTGTTGAGTGGTTATTAAAATCTAATGATATTAATTTTCAAAAAATTGATCTGGTTTGCGTAGTAAATGATGCTTTAAAGTTTAGAAAGAAAAAATTTAGTGACAAATTTTTAGACGATTATGTTAATAAAAGTTTTTCAAAAAACTTGAAATCCAAAATTGGCTATAAATTCCCTAGACTTTTTGAAGCTTACAACGATTTTAAAGAAAAAAAGAGAGATGAAAAACAAAGAAACAATTCAGAAGACCTCAAAAGAAAAATCTCTAAGATTCTTAAAATAGATGGAGAAAAAATAATAACTTTGGGACACCATTTAGCTCACGCCTATTCCCCTTGTCTAAATTTATCGAGGGATGAAAAGACGCTGATATTTACTCTTGATGGTGAAGGTTCTGATGGTTTATGCGCCAGTGTAAATATTTATGATGGTTCAAATATGAAGACCATCTCAAAAACTAAAAAAATAGCTTCTTTGGGTTATCTTTATGCTATCACAACAATTTATCTTGGAATGAAACCTCTGGAACATGAATTCAAGGTTATGGGTATAGCCCCTTATTCGAAATCATATTCTGTAGATGAGATTTATCCAAAATTCAAAAATCTTTTGTGGGTAAATAACGACTTAACATTTGGTTCTAAATTCAATATGCCTTTTTCAGATAATTTTTTGAAAAAAGAAATGAGATTTTCCAGGTTTGATAATGTTTCTGGGGCAATCCAAAAATTAACTGAAGAGTTGACTTTGGAATGGATTTCTAAGGCAACCTATAAGACCGGGATACATAATATATCTCTAAGTGGGGGAGTTTTTATGAATGTTAAAGCCGCTATGAGGATAGCCCAATTACCTGAAGTAGAAAAAATATTTGTCATGCCGAGTGCAGGGGATGAAAGCAATGTCATCGGGGCATGCTTTTATGGATATAAAATTTATTGTAATGAAAAAAACTTGGTTTTTGATCCAAAACCAATTAAAGATTTATATTTGGGTCCTGAATATGATGAATTTTATATTTTTGAATATATAAAAAAGTCAAATCTGGAAAAAAGATACAAAATAACAAAACCAAAAAATATTAACAAAAAAGTTTCCGAACTTCTTGCAAAAGGAGAAGTGGTGGCCCGTTGTAGTGGAAAAAGTGAATGGGGGGCAAGAGCTTTGGGGAATAGATCTATTCTTGCTAATCCAAAAAATAAAGACACTATAAGAATTATAAATGAAAAAATTAAGGGTAGAGATTTTTGGATGCCTTTTACTCCAAGTATTTTAGATAAAGATATAGAGAGGTATATTAAAAATCCTAAAAAAATTTTTGCTCCTTATATGGCAATAACTTTTGAATCTAAAGAAACTGCGAAGGAAGATTTAGTTGCAGCAATACATCCTTATGACTTTACAGTTCGTCCCCAAGTGGTCTTGGAAAAATGGAATCCAGATTATTATGAGATAATTGAAAATTTTAAAAAACTAACTGGTATAGGGGGAATTTTAAACACAAGTTTTAACCTCCACGGAGAACCAAATGTTTTGACCCCCGAGGATGCAATCCATACTGTAGATAATTCTGGAATAAACTATCTTGTATTGGGAAATTATTTATTGGAAAAAAAAT
The DNA here is from genome assembly GCA_030689875.1 of Nanobdellota archaeon. Taxonomy (GTDB): domain Archaea; phylum Nanobdellota; class Nanobdellia; order Pacearchaeales; family GW2011-AR1; genus JWKY01. The sequence goes on along the minus strand of JAUYHR010000184.1, from coordinate 4,676 downwards.
TAAAGTAATTCTTCTCCAGCTTTTATCACCTGTTCAACTTTGATATTTTTTAAACAATTATAATTATCTTTAAATGGAAGCTTTCTCATGCTTCTGCAACAAGGACCTTTATCAACGAGAATTTTATGTCTTGGACTATTCAATGGCCATGCTCCGACGACTTCTGGAAGAGACGGGCCCATTAATTCAACAATTTTTGCGTTTATTGGATCTTGATAAGCAATATGAACTATTGCTGTATCTGTTGCAATTAAAAGAGATGTTTTTTTTAATAAAGTTCCAACTTCTTTTATAGAAAGTTTCCCACAAGCACTAATTATCTTATTTTTTTCTTTAGAATATTTTATAATTTCTTTTGCTAAAATTTCTTCATCTTTGCTTCCAGTAATAATTATTTTGTATCCTTTAGCTAAAAAATGGTCTGCAACTTGCGCATATCTCTCAAAATTCCATAAATGGGGCGGCCATTTTCCTGCCTTATAAGATTCAGCAACATATTTTCCTCCGGGATGTAAAATAATAAATTTCTTTATTTTATTTTTTCTAATGAAATCATCTGCATTTTTTTCTTCTTGTTCTGTAAATTCTAAAAATGGTTTTTTTTCTTTGAATTTAAATCCAAGAGCTTCAAACATTTTAAACCTTAAATCTATCATATGGCTATCCATTTTATTATACACTTTTCTCGTCAAAAAGAAGTTTCGGTAAAATTTTTTGAAGCTTCCTAAACTCAATGGCGAAAAACTAACCCTATATGGAATAAACAAAAAATCAGATATTTTTGTTGGACCAAAGTTAAAAAAAAGTGCTGCCTTAAAATTATTATTTTTTAAATTTTTTAATAATTTTTTATCTTTATATTTTATAAATTCTATATCTTGAATATTTTTAAAAATTTTAATTGTTGAATAATCGGATAAAAAGGAGATTTTTACATTTGGATAGATCTTTTTAAAATAATTTACAACTCCCAAGGTAATAAAATCCCCCCCTACATTCCCTTTTTCTTGATTTATCAAGACCACCAAAATCCTATTTATCTCATTGGTTTTTATTTTCTTAAATTTACTTGGATCAAATAAGAACCAACTAAGAAAATCCACAATTGAAAGGAAGTTTCTTGATAATTCATGAATTGATGTGAATATTCTTCGGATAAATTTTAATCTCATTTTGCATTCCTTGCATAAATCCTTCCAAACATTTTTCCGTCTTGAATTAATTTAACTTTAAAATCATTTTTTTGTAAAAATCTCGCTAAATCCTCTCCGTTGTATTTTCCATAATTATGAAATTCCATTGAAATTTTTTTTATCTTTTCTAATTCTTTTTTTGATAATGAAAATAGAATTTCATATTCTGCCCCCTCGCAATCTATTTTTAAGAAATTTATTTTAGGTATTTTTTTTATAAAATTTTTAAAAGAAATTTTTTCAACGCTAATCTGTTTTTGAGTATCGCTTAGTTTATAGAAGGAATTTTGCCCCTTATTTTTTGTCTGGGAAACATAAAATTTTAGTTTCCCTGATTTATTTGAAACTGCTTTATTTATTGCTTCTATGTTTTTTGCGTAATTTAATTTAATATTTTCTTTTAAAAGTTCATAATTTTCTTTCATTGGTTCAAAAGCATAAACTTTTCCGTTTTTAGCATAATAAGAAGCCAAAATTGTAAATATCCCGGCATGGGCTCCAATGTCTATAACAATGTCATTTTTATTAATTTCAAACCCCTTGGGATTATAAGATTTATGAATCCAAACTTCATTTATTATAAAACGATCGGTGCTCCCTCCGCGAATTTTATACTTCAACCCATTTCTTAATTTATAAACAATATATTTGTTCTTAATTTTTCCAAAATAATCTCTCAAGTAAAGAGGATAATTTTTTATTGTTTTTATTAATTTAAAAAAAGTTATTATTTTATTAGCCATTTTATTGATTCTTGAAATTTTGATTCTTGGATGTGGCTCCAGGAATTTCTAACCAGTTTTTATTTTTTCTTACTCTTTCATTCAAAGACCATATTCCCTCTAAGAAATGAGGCCTATATCCATGCTCTCTTGCAAGATAAATCAAAGCATTCAAATCTTTAGGTAAACATTTTCCACCGAAACCAAAATCTCCATCTGGTCCTGGAACATTGTTATTTTTGCCAATTAAAGGATCTAAAATTATTGTGTCTTTCACTATATTATAGTCTATATTCAAAGTCTTACAAATTTGATAAATTTCATTTGCAATTGCTACTTGAGAAGCTAATGTTACATTTGCGGCATATTTAATCATCTCTGCAGTTTTCCTATTAACTATTATATATTTTGCATTTGGGAAGAGCACCTTGTATAATTCAATAAGTTTTTGTTTTGAGAGTTCATCTTCTACCCCCAAAATGATTCTGTTTGTGTTTTTCATGTCTTCTAATGCTGTTCTCTCAGTTAGAAATTCTGGATTAAATGCTATTTTAAAAGGAAATTCTTTTGCTAATTTATCAGTTGTTCCAGAAACAGTAGTGGATCTAATTGTTACAATTAACTCTTGGGGGTTTCTCCCAATTTCTTCAATTATTTTTTTAAGGCTATTTAAAGAGTCATATAATATAGAATAATCCATTTCCCCGCTTGGTTTCATGGGAGTTGGAACACAAACAAAAACAACTTCAGATTCTCTAGCTAATTTTTTTAAATTTTCTAAAGAATTATATTTCTCCCTATACAAATCATAAGGAAAAATTTCATGTTTTGTTCCGAAAACTTTTGAGGTTACTTCTCCAACAATTCCAAATCCCAAAATTCCAATTTTCATGTTATATAACCACTTTTAAAATATTATAAATCTTCTCTTTCAGTATTTAAAACAACTTGCTTGGATTTTTTATTTAGAAATAATTTCTCTTTTATCAGGTTTAAAATTAACTTATCATTTTTATCTAAACATCCTGTTAAAAGAATCAAAAGAACATAGAGTGAAATGAATAGAATTCCTAAAACGATCAAAGTAAATAAATTAATTTCAATTATTTGCTTGATCAAAAGCAAGAATCCTGTTGGAATTAACGCGACAATTGTAATATTTATCATTTTTCTTCTTAATGGAACAATTCCAAGATACTTCCAAGATTGAAATGCCAAAAGCGAACCCAAAGAAACATATGAAACCATAGTTGCAATTGCTGCTCCAGTTATTCCATATTTGGGGATAAGAATTAAATTAAGAACTATATTTAAGAATAAAATAAAGAGAGTGTCCTTAAATAAAAGTTTTGATTTTCCCTTTATTAGAATAAGCTTTTTTGAAATTTCAAAAACTGCAGTAAACATGGCTCCAATAGATAAGAATCTAAGAGAATTGACTGCCACAAGATATTCCTCTCCAAAAAGAAGTTTAATAAAAACTCCGGGGAAAACAATAAAAAGAACAAACAAGGGAAGACTAATCATATAAACCCATTTTCCAGTTTGCTGGCTTAACTGCTTTACAATTTCTTTATTTTCTTTTGCATATTCTTTAGTTACTATGGGAAAAAACAGATAGCCAAAAAGATCTATAGAAAAAGTTAATAGTAAAGCGATAGGAACTGCAGCATTATAAAAACCAACTTCCTTTGCCGTTTTAAAAAAACCAATCATAAAAGAATCTACTTGTGTAAGTAAGACCATAGAAAAGGCAAAAAATATTAATGGCCAAGAATAAGAAATAATTTTTTTAATAAGTTTTTTATCTTTTTTGGGCTTAATTCTAAAAATTTTCTTAAAAGAAATTCTACAAAACAAATAAGAAAATAAAAAAGTAATTATGGATGCAAATAAATATGAAACAGGAAGATTAAATAGATTTATTCCTATAAAAGTTAAAATAATAAGGACAATTACTTTAACAAAAGTATCTAAAACATTTGAAATAAATGAATACCACCCAATTTTTTCATAAGATTGCATAAGCCCATAAAAAATGCCCTTTAAACCTACCAAAGGAAGAGTCAAGCTCAATAATTTTAAAAATGGTGAAAGTTGTAAATTTGAAAATATCTTCTCAGAAATTATATCGCTAAGAAAAAATAGTAAAACTCCAGAGATAACCCCCGTTATTAATAAAAATCTTGAAAAAAATCTAAAAATATACGCAACCTTCTTTTTGTCTTTTTTTCCAATATAAAATGAAAAATATCTAACAATTCCAGTTCCTAATCCAAGATGAGATGCTAAAGTAAACCATCCAAGAATACCTAAAGACAATACAAATAATCCATAGGCTTCTGGACCATAATATCTTGCAACAATTATCCTGTAAGCATATCCTAAAATTTTTGAAAGAATAACTCCAATAAAAACTATAAAAGAAGACTTTGCTAAAAGTTTTAAAGATTGATTCAGTTGAAACTCTTTTTTTAACATAATCAACTATATTTTTTTAACTTTATAAAATCATACACCAATGAAATCTTAGAAATTCTAAACCCATAATAAATTTGTTCAAGAACATCCAAAAATAAATGAAAACTAAATCCAATAAAAACAAATAAAAATGTTTTATTTATAAAAAATCCAAGAATAAATAGAATCAGCAGAGCTTCTATTCCATGGAAGAGATACATCAAAGGATTTGCCCTTTTTTCTTTAAAACCTTTAGCAAGTAATTTTTTTCTTTGCTCAAAAAAATAATTATATGCTTTAT
>JAUYHR010000181.1 GCA_030689875.1 Nanobdellota archaeon | reverse complement strand
ATAAAATTTTCAAGTTTCTTTCTGTCTTTTGGAATTAAAACAATGTCAATATCAACATACTTTTTTTCATGTCTTCCAACACTCCCGACAATTTTAATTTTTTTGCAAAATGGTTTTAATTCAGAAATAATTTTTTTCGCTAATTTTTCAACCTCTTTATAATTTTTCATATTTATGCCCTTCCTTTAGGGCATTTATACCCTTCAGGGTACAAAAATAAAATGACTAATGGTTATAAATTTAATTAAAAAAGAAAAAAAGAAATTAGCTCAATCCACCCATATAATCTGGCATCTCGCCGGCATATTTCATTCCTTTCTTTCCGCCGGAAGCAATAACATCGTCAATTCTTAAAATCATTGTTGCAACTTCTGACGCAGAATCAATTGCCTGTTTTTTAATGCTGTACGGCTCAATAATTCTTGCTTTTAAAACGTCTTCAATTTTGTTTGTAAATAAATTCAAGCCAGCATTAATTTGTCCGGAATCATGCAAAGATTTTAATTCAGTTAAAATATCAATTGGATCCAAACCTGCATTTTCCGCTAATGTCGTCGGAATAAATTCCAAAGCATTTGCAAATTCTTCTACTGCTAACTGCTCTCTTCCGCTTAAAGATTGCGAGAAAATTTTTAATCTCCTTGATAATTCAACTTCCACGCATCCTCCGCCCAAAACAATTAATCCTGATTTTAAAACGCAAAAAACATCTCCTAATCCGTCTTTCATTGCCCGCTCAACCTCGTCAATAACATGCTCTGTTCCGCCGTGAATTAATATTGTCAGGGCTTTTGGATTTTGGCATCCGTAAACATATGTCAGAATATTTCCACCGTGTCTGATTTCCTTGACAAATTCAGCATTGCCAATTTCAAAAGGAGTTATCTCTTTCAAATTAGAAATAATCTTTGCTCCTGTTGCTTTAGAAAGTTTTTCCATGTCGTTTCTGGCAACTCTTCTGCAGGCATAAATTTTTTCTTTAATTAATAAATACTGCGCAAAATCATCAATTCCTTTTTGGCAAAAAACAACATTTGCGCCGGAATCTTTAATATTTTTAACTATTTGTTTTATTGTCTGCTCTTCCTGAAACAAAAATCCCTGCAATTGCTCAGGAGATGAAATGGTTATTTTTGTGTCAATCTCGGGATTTTTCAGCTCTAAAGGAACATCAATTAAAGCAATTCTCGCGCCTCTAATCTCCGACGGCATTTCATGAGAAAGTTTT
>JAUYHR010000180.1 GCA_030689875.1 Nanobdellota archaeon | reverse complement strand
TAAAGAAAACCAAAAACAAAAAAGTCATTTATGCCGACTTTTGTATGGTTGATGATGACATTTTAGAAGAGTTTAATATACAATTTAAACAAATTCCCTATGAGGTTAAGGTTTATTAAAATGGTAGAAAATAAATTAAATTTTGATGATGAAACAAAACAAAGAGTTTTCCAGCAAGTAATGGACATTTTTGTTAATCCTGAGATAGAAAGAAGAATCAAAAGGAGAGCAATTAAAGAAGGAACACCAATAACACGGATACAAATTGTTTTTAATTTGGATAAAGGAAAAAATGAGATTAGGTTAAATGAAGAAGTTAAAGCAATTATAAACGGTAAAGCAACTAGAGATATACAAAAAGGAGAAGTAATTTATGAATCAGATATAGATGATATTGGTGAAATTGAATTAACAGATGAAGATATTAATTGCGGGCATATTACTTTATTGTTTTTTAGGAATAATTGGATTATTTCGTTTGATTTTAGATATAATCAAGAGCGAGTAAAAGAACATATTGAAGCATCAAAAGAATTTTATGAAACCGCGATTAATAGTTTAGAAAATAACAGATTAAGAGCATTCTATGAAAATGCTTTTGCAACTGCTGAATTATCCGCAAAGAGCATTCTATTACTTTTACCAGATAAAGATATTTTGAATGACAAATCTTTCCGCAGTCATGGAAAAATAGAAAAGAAATTAACTAGCTGGGCAAATTTAGGAAATGTTAAACCAGAATTTAGCACAATATTATCTAAATTAAAAAGTTTAAGGGATTCTGCTAGGTATGTTCATTCTGAAGACTATAAAAGTGAAGATTCAAATAAGATAAAGGAGATAATAAAAGAAATGGTTAAATCCGCGGAGGATTCAATTAAATAAAATGGTCCAACTAAAAAAATATCAGCAAAAATCAGTAGATATCTTAAAGGATTATTTAAAAGAATTAGAAATTGCTGGAAGCAAAAGAGCTTTTATGTATGTTACAGAAAAACCTTACAAATCTGAATTTTTCAATGAAACTCCTTTTGTTTGTGTAAAAATACCAACAGGAGGAGGAAAAACCCTTGTTGGTTGTCATTCTGTTGTTGAGATTATGTCGTCTATCTTAAAACATAAAATGGATAGAGGTATTGTTATGTGGTTTGTTCCATCAGAAGCAATTAAATCCCAAACTCTTAGAAAATTCAAAGACCGAAATGATTGGCACAGAAAAGTTTTAGATGAAGCATTTGATAACAATATAAGAATTTTCTCAAACGAAGAAGCATTAAGGATAAGAAAAGAAGATGTTGAAGATAATGTATGTATAATAATTTCAAGTTTAGAGGCATTCAGAAAAGAGAAAGCGATACAAAATAAATACAAAGTTTATCAGGAAAATGGAGCATTGTTAAGCCATTTTGAGAATTTAGAAGAAAAAGATTTTTTAGAAAAAGACGAACACAATACAATAATAAATTCTCTTGCTAATGTCATAAAATTATCAAATCCTTTAATCGTGATAGATGAAGGACACAAGACAAAAACAAAACTTTCTATTGAATTTATGAAAGATTTAAACCCAAGTTTTATAATTGAATATACTGCAACACCAAGACACGAGAGTAATGTTTTAGTGGAGATTCATTCTTCTGAATTAAAAGAAGAACAAATGGTAAAACTCCCAATTGTTCTTGAAAGCACAGCACAATGGCAAAATTCAATTTTAAGAGGAGTTTTACAAAGAGAAGAATTAGAAAAACAAACAAAGAAAAATAAATCAGAATATATAAGACCGATAGCACTTTTACAAGCAGAGCAAGAAAAGGAATCAGATAGTAAAATCACAGTTCAAAAAATAAAGGATTTTTTAATCAAAGAAAGAAAAATCTCCGAAGAAGAAATTGCAATAAAAACTTCAAGCACTAATGAGTTAGACGGAGTTAATCTTTTTAGTCAAAAATGCAAAATAAGGTATATAATAACGGTTAATGCTCTTGCAGAAGGTTGGGATTGTTCTTTTGCTTATGTTTTAATTTCTGTCGCAAACATCGGCTCAAAAATAGCCGTTGAGCAGATTATAGGAAGAATTGTAAGAATGGTCAATGCTCAAAGAAAAGACAATGAAGCATTAAACAGAAGTTATATTTTTGCATCAGCAAGAAATTTCCAAGAAGCAAGTGAGCAAATAATTTCGGGTTTAGAAAGCAATGGATTTAGTAAATTAGATTTAATCAATGCAACAAGCAAAGACCAAAAATATGAATTAGATGTTGAAAGAGCAGTAAAAGAAGATTTATTTATTCCTCTTATGTCTTTTGAAAATGAAAGACTATCTTTTGAGGATTTAATCGGAGAAGATTTTGAACTTTCAAAGCAAAATGCAGAATTTGATTTTACTATCCATTATGATAATGACGGACGAGCATTAATAGATATTCAAGACCAAGACAAATGGGTAAAAAGTGCCCAGCAAATTTTAAAGATAACCTATAAAGATAAAAATTTCTCAAAAGAAGAACTTATCCAATGGTTAGATAAAAAATTAAGATTTACTATGTTACAAAAGCCCGACAAAATCAAATTTATACAAAAAGGTATAGAATATCAATTAAAGAAAAAATCTATTTCCGAACTTTCAGTAAATAGATATATTTTAGTTACAAAATTAAGCGAAGTAATAAACCAACTTTTAGAAGATTATGCTAAAAAGAGATTTGATAAATTCCTTAAAGAAAAAAAGATAATTGTTAAAGAATTAGAAAAATTCCCTGAAAAAATCACACTTTCCCAAGAAATCCCCCAAGAATTTAATAAAAACTACTATTCAAAAATAGACAAACTAAATAAAGAAGAATTAAGGTTTGTTGAAAGATTAGATTTAGAAACTCTACCAAATATTAAATTTTGGGTAAGAAGCAGAGAGAAAAAAGACCCTTTCTTTATTCAAGGTTGGAAGAAAAACAAATTTTATCCTGATTTTATCGCTGTTACAAAAAAGAATAATATTGTTGCTTTAGAATGGAAAGGGGGAGACAGAGTAAGCAATGAAGACACACAATATAAAGAAGAAATCGGAAAGATTTGGGAATCAATGAATAAAAATCTAAAATTTTTCTTAGTCCATAATGGAAATGTTGAAGAAGTTTTAACAAAATTAAAAGAACTTTAAACACAAAACTCCCGACTTCTTTTTAGAAAAAAGAAGCAAAAAGACGGAAATCCCCATTTTCTTTTTTTAGGAAAAAAAGAAACAAAAAAAGCGCGCGTCTCTCTAATACATTGCCCACCCAAAAAAATATTATTTCTAAATGATATAAACGGCATTCTCAAAAACTTTGATTTTTTGCCTTCGGCATCGTTGCACTAAAAATCAAGTCTTCCAAGTATTCGGACGAAACTAACAGCGATTAAAGAGTTCCGAAGTCTTGCAGACTTCTCCACCCAAATTTTTTTCTCAGCTCTCACTCACTTCGTTCGTGGAGGAGAAAAAAACTTTCCTTAATCGCGATGTTGCTTGGCTTCGCCCAAATTTTAATTTTTCTTTCTTTTCCCACCCAAGATAGTGAGAAATTGCCCGCGGTTGCTTCGCAACAGATAGCTTTTTCCTTCGGAAAAAGAGAAAAACTTCGCTTATCGGACCGAGAAAAACACCAACGAAATTTTGAGAAAATTTCGCATAACAAAGGGTAAAAGGTTTCACTTCGTTACACCAAAATTTTTCATTTACTTTGAAATAATCTTTCCATTCCCGTAAACAATCACTCAAATCTATATGTGCCTGGATTTTTGGCAAAATGCATAAGTGGAGCA
>JAUYHR010000176.1 GCA_030689875.1 Nanobdellota archaeon | reverse complement strand
AAAAATCTTTTTTTTTCTAAAATTTCAAGAAAATCTTCAATTAAGATGGACGAAAGAAAAAATAAGCCTATCGTAACTATATCTCGAGAATTTGGATCAGGTGGAAGTATAATCGCAGAAAAAGTTGCTAAGCAACTTGGTAAAAAATGGAAAGCTTACCACTCTGAAATCGTCAACAAGATAGCAAAAGATGCAAATTTAGAAAAAAAGGTTATTAATGAAATAGATGAAGCTGATAACCCAATCATAAATCAAATAATTGAAGACTTTTTTGGTAAAAAATATATAAATTTAAATAATTACTCAAAACATCTTGTAAAAATCATTTCAGCAATAGCAGTAAAAGGATACGCAGTAATTGTTGGAAGAGGAAGTAATTTTCTTATACCAAATTCTCTAAAAATAAGAATAATTGCAGATATGGAAAATAGAATAAAAACTGTTATGCAATTTAGAAAAGTAAAAAGATCAACTGCAGAATCAATGATTGAATCGTCTGATAAAAAAAGAACAGAATTTACAAAACAGCTATTTAACCATGCAAGTAGAAACGCATATCATTATGACGCAGTAATAAAAACTGGCGGACTACTAAACAATGACGATATAGTAGATGTAATCGTACATTTAGCTAAAAGAAAATTTAATCTCTAAATATTTTATATTTTTAAAGGATTAATTCTGATTGATGGAGACATTGTGGACGTAATAAAGACTTCTTGAATATTATTTCTTCCCACTGATTCGATAAATGTTTTGATATTATCTTCAATTTTCTTTTCATCGTATGAAAGTTTTGCAATTTGTTGATGAATTAATGGTTGCTTGACCTCACTTTTCCACTTTAACACACCGCTTTTAACCTTTTTAGCTACTTCTTCTGGTTTTTCTGAAATTGTTCCATTTTTCGGATTTGGCATAAGTCCTTTTGGCCCCAAAATTTTTGCAAACTTCATAATTTTTGGCATAAATGAGGGGTGTGAAATCAATACGTCAAAATCTA
>JAUYHR010000174.1 GCA_030689875.1 Nanobdellota archaeon | reverse complement strand
AAGAAATGTTAAAAGGCGGAATGGAAAATATGGATATGTCAAAAGGAATGAGCCAAAAACAACTTATGAAATTCGCAAAAAAATTTGGAAAGAAAAAAATGATGAGGTTTTAAGATGACCTTAAAACTTATCCAGCAAGGCGCAGAGGCAAAAATTCTTTTAGATGAAAAAAATAGTTTAATTATAAAAGATAGAATTTCAAAATCTTACAGGCATCCTAATTTAGACGCTCAAATAAGAAAAAGAAGAACAAAATCAGAAGCAAAACTTTTAACTAAAGCATCTAAAATAATTTCTGCGCCAAAATTAATAAAAACAGATGAAAAAGAAAAAATAGAAATGCAATTTATCAACGGAAAAAAACTTTCAGAGCATCTTGATAATTTTGCATTAGAAAAGCAAAAAGAAATTTGCAATGAAATCGGAAGTTCAGTTGCAAAACTTCACAAAGAAAATATTATCCACGGAGATTTAACGACTTCTAATATGATATTGCAAAAAGATATAATTTATTTTATAGATTTTGGTCTTGGTTATATAAGTAGAAAAATTGAAGACAAAGCAGTTGATTTGCATTTGATTAAACACGCTCTTGAAGCAAAACATTTTAAAAATTATGAAATTTTAACAAAAGAAATTTTAAATTCTTATGAAAAAATTGCAGGCAAGACAGAGTCTGAAAAGATTTTTGAGAGAATAAAATCAATTGAAAAAAGAAGAAGATACAGACATTGAGAAAATATTTTTCATAACCCTTATAAATATGGTTCCCTATTTTTAGAGATGGTGAATTATAAAATTTATTTGTTTAGACATGGAAAAACTTTTTTTAATGCAAAAGGTATTTTTACAGGATGGAAAGATTCAAAACTCGCTCCCGAAGGAATAAGAAATGCAAAAAAAGTGGCTGAAATTTTAAAAAATAAAAAATTTCAAATCGCTTTTCAAACAAGATTATCCAGAAGCAAAGACACTTTGAAATATGTTTTAAAATTTCATCCAGAATGCAAAAAAATTCTTACTGATAACAGAATGATTGAAAGAAGTTATGGAATTTTAGAAGGGAAATCACATAAAAAGTTTATTGATGAAATTGGAAAAAAAATTGTTGATTTAAAAATTGAAGGGGATGCTATTGAAAATTTAAATCCAGAGAACAGAAAAAAAGTTGAGAAATTTTTAGGCGAGGAAGAATATAAAGCAATTCATCGGGGATATAATGTGGCTGTTCCGAAAGGCGAGTCTTTCGCAGATGTTGAAAAGAGAGTTAAAAAGTTCATTATTCATTTAAAAAAATTTATAAGAAAAAACAAAGTTAATGCTGCGATTTCTGCGCACGGAAATTCTATAAGACTTTTTAGAAAAATTATGGAAAAAACCTCGAAAGACGAGGCAGTGAAGTGGTTTATCCCTTATGACAAAGTTTTTGAGTATAATATAAAGGGTTGATTGCTATTTATCATGGAAATAAATAAAAACTTAAGTTTACTCAATATCTAAAATGATAACCTATAACGATATTTACGAAGCCGCAAGACAGGAGAGATATTCTGAACAACTTCAGCCACTTTCAAAAAATTTTGTTGTGGAAGTTTCAAAATATCTTAAGGAAAAAAAGCAGTTTACCCTCAAGGAATCAGAAGAATTTTCCGGAGTTATTGATAAGACAAAAAAACAATTTGAAAATGCGGTTACTTTTTTTAAAGAACTTATTGTCAGGAGAAGAAAAAAAATTTTAAATTTAGTTTTAATTGCTGCTGAGACTGGGATTTCTAAGAGGGATTTTGAAAATATGCTTGATTTTGAAAAAGAGCTTTTTGAAGAGCTTATGAAATGCATGGATTTTTCCGACAAAAAATTAAATAAAGTATTAGATGGAAATAAATTAGAGCAGATTCAAAATAATGAATTAGTTCTTTTTAAAGAGGATGTTAAGGGTTTTGTTGGATTAGATGCAGAAAATATGGGGCCATTTGAAAAAGGCCAGATTGCAAATATTCCAAGACCTATTGCAAAAATTTTGTCTGAAGACGGAAAAGTGGATAAGGTTTATGAGTAATGGGAAATATTTAAAAGTGATTTTTCTTTTATATTTTTAAGCCTGTATAGCTCAGTGATAGAGCAACTCACTTGTAATGAGTAGGTCGGGGGTTTGAATCCCTCTACAGGCTTTTTTATATTCTCGTTAGAGAATATTTTAATTCTATGAGAATTCTAAGTCACGCAGAAAGTTTGATTTAATTTGGGGGTCGAGCGATTTCGCGGAGGACAATCTTTTACGATTAATAAAATTAAATAACCGAGCGAGGTCGCGAGCAGAATCCCTCTACAGGCTTTCCGAACGAAGGGGGAGCATTTAAAATCTATTTAGATTTTTTTTCTTCATTTAAAAATTTTTCAACTTTTATAATCCTAATATCGCAGAAAGATAGTGGATAAATTTTTTTCAATTTTAAACTTAATTCTTTTTGAAATCTGTTCTTTAAAATTTCTTCAAATATTTCTTCTGAATTTTTTGATTTAACATATTTTATTAATTCTTCTTTTGCCTTTTCCCTTAAAATTTTCCTGATTTGTTTTGAAACTTTTGCTCTTGTTACAAGCAAAGGTTTTATTCTTAAGATTGAATCCTTGCTTTCTGCTGAAAAAGAATCTTCTATATAGTCTGTTCCTTTTCTGACAACTTTTCTTAAGAAAGAGGACATAATTTCTATTCCCACCGGGATTGAAGTGGCGTCGTCTCCTTTAATTACGGTTTTTAATCGCAAAAGCACATTTTTTCTATTCAGAAGTCTGGTCAGATCATATTTTATATCTCTGCCTTCTAACTCTTTTATATCAAATGCATACAGCTGTGTTTGTCTGTTTATTATCGGAATGTCAACATTAAAAAACTTTTTTCTTTTATTTATTTTTGCCATTTTATTCCTGCGTTAATTTTCCTGTTCTTTTATTTCTTCGTCCCTGCCGATATTTTGATTTTTTGCAGGTTTGACAAGTATACATTATATTTGTTTTTTTATTTGTTTTTGTTTTTCTTTTAAATTTTGATACAGCGGGTTTTGAACCCCATTTTCCTTTGTTTCCAATTCCTCTTCCAAGTCCGCGTTTTTTAGCGCGTGAAATACTTCCCCTTGTAAGAGTTCCTCTTTTACCGCCAGTTCCAACTAATTTTATTTTATGCAAAGTTTTTTTATTGCAATGCGGGCAATATCTGTTAGTTTCTTTTGGGAATTTCATATTGAGAAAAGATAAATTGGCTTTTTAAAATCTTTTGTTGGGGTTTTTTGGTTAAAAGTGTAAAATGGTCCCACGCAGAATTGAACTGCGATCTTTTCCACGTCAAGGAAATGTCTTGCCATTGGACTATGAGACCTTAAATAAATAAAATTAAACTGGTTAAAAAATTTAATTGTTTTCTAGAATATTATTTCAAGCCTAATTTAATTCGTCTGATTCTTCAAAAATATCTTTATTGTTTTTTAAATTTTTCTTTAAACATTTCACAATAATATTTTTTGGAGCCATCAAGAAATAAGAATCTTTTGCCAAAAATCTTCGCCCATATGCTCGCTGTGTTTTGAAATGAAATCTTTCATATACTTGACTTTTTTATCTAATATCGGATCGTTGATGGCTTTTGAATACATCTCTTCAGCAAGTTCGGGTACGAATAAATAGGCAAAAATTTCGGCTTTATCTTCTTCTAGACCATATGTGGAATATACGCTTATAAATCCGCTCTCTGGAACTTTGTTTGCATATTCAGGATCGTCGTATGCTAATGCGCCACCGGAACCATATTCAAAATCAGGATCATTAAAAGATGCCCAAACCGGATCTTTGTAATAAGGATCGCCATTTATTTCTTCTTCAATCATATGATAAAATTCGTGATGAACAACTTCTTGTTGATATTCTTTATCATAATTGCCGAGGTATATATCATAAAAAAGAACTTCATTTGTAGAATCTGGTTCTGCTGCGCGATACTGGCCATCGACCGAAAGGTTTTTCACAAAAGCAACTTCCCCTAAATTTACATTTTTGATGAAGTCTTGAGGATATTTATTAAACTCAATGTAAAAAAGATTAATATATTTTGCCAGCTCTTCTTCATCATCTTGAGATAAAACTACAACATTTGATCCAGGGTAAGAAGAATGCGGAGGATTTTCATATTCAATATTAATATTATATTTGTTTTCGATTTCCGATATTTGTTTTTGATAAGCAGGACCGGTTTCATCTACTTGCTGATTATCTTGATTTGAAATATTATTTGATAAATTATTCGGGATATTATTCGAACTTGAATCTTCGGGGGCAAATGTTCCAAGAATTATAATTAAGATAAAGAATATTAAAAAACTTGTTAATATCCAGTGTCTTCTAAACCAATTTTTCTTTTTTTCCATCATCTTTTTACAATTAATGTTATTCTTATTTCCTTTTTATAAGTTTTGATATTTTTGGTAATCTCATAAATAGTAAGATTTTTAAAATCTCTTTCCCTAATTAATTTTGTAAGTCAGGCAGTTAACTTCGGAACTTGACATTAAATTGTCAAATAATGTAATATAATTATTTAGTTCTCCCTTCGGGGACTTCGCGAACAGAAATGTTCACGTCGTGAGGAAGGTCCGCCCACCGATATTAAAGCC
>JAUYHR010000172.1 GCA_030689875.1 Nanobdellota archaeon | reverse complement strand
GTAACCGGGTGAATTTTTAGAGTTTTTATTGGTAGAAAGCCAAATGCCCATATTACTTTTATAAGGCGATTTATCTTTGGAAAAACGTATGTCCCGATTGATTCTGAACGTGCAGTTTTTTACTTCCAAATTGGCTAACGAAGCGTCCAAAGGCTTCATCTCTTGAAGAATTGAAGCAATTATGTTTTGGTATTCTTGTTTAAAAAGTTCGTATCGCTTTTTATTTTCGTGAAACCATTCTTTGTTGTTATTGTTTTTTAAATCTTCAATAAATTGGAGTGCTTCTTTTGTTGCCATTTTATTCTTATTTAAAGTATCGATTTTAATTTTTTATGATTGGTTTGTAAAGATATTAATTTACAAGTGAAATAGTTTATAACTCTGAAGTGTAGATTTCACAATTTTTTCAGTTCGTTCCGGATGCGTATCCGAAATAAATAATTGACCAAATTCATCATCATTTACCATTTCTACAATTTTTCCAACTCTTGTTTCATCTAATTTGTCGAAAATATCATCTAATAATAAAATTGGTTTTTGTCCGCTTTGTTTTTTCAAAAATTCAAATTGAGCCAATTTCAAGGCAATTAAAAAGGATTTTTGCTGACCTTGTGATCCAAATTTTTTGATGGGATGTCCGGAAATTTCAAATGATAAATCGTCTTTGTGAATACCAATACTTGTGTATTGTAAAGCCCTGTCTTTTGATAAATTTTCGTCTAAAAGTGTTTGCAGATTCTTTTCAAAAAGATGACTTTCATAAACCAATTGAACTTCTTCTGCTGAATTGGTAATGGTTTGATGATGTTTATTAAAAATAGGCAGAAATTCTTCGATAAATTCTTTTCTTTTTTCAAAAATCGATTGACCTAAATCATTCAATTGCTCGTTGTAAATTTGTAAAGTATCTTTTTCAAAAACCTGATTTAAAGCAAAATATTTCAACAAAGCATTGCGTTGTAAAATGATTTTTTGATAATGAATAAGCTGATTTAAATAAACCGAATTTAATTGCGAAATCACGCTGTCCATGAATTTTCGTCTGGTTTCACTTCCTTCAATAATCAAATCGGTGTCTGCCGGAGAAATAATTACTAATGGAATAAAACCAAGATGTTCCGAAAATTTGTCATATAGCTTACCGTTTCTTTTCAAAACTTTCTTTAATCCTTTCTTTACACTGCAAACAATTTGTTCTGTCCGTTCGTTTTTTTCAAATTCGCCGTCAATCACAAAAAAATCTTCCCCGTGCTTGATATTTTGTATAGCCGTAGGGTTAAAATAGCTTTTTCCATAGGCCAGATGATAAATTGCATCCAATACGTTGGTTTTTCCT
>JAUYHR010000168.1 GCA_030689875.1 Nanobdellota archaeon | reverse complement strand
GCAACTTTTTCAAATTCTTCTTTTGTTGGTTTTTTCAAAGTGTGCCAGACGCGGACGCATTTACCGAAAAAAGATTTTATTGATTCCATGATTTAATTAAAATAAAAAGAGTTTTTAAAATATTCGGAGGATTTAGATATTAAATATTTTCGCGATCGCTCTGCGATTAATTCAAGCGGACAAAACCTTACTGCCTAACGGCTCGTACCCCGAGACTAGAATCCGTGTAAGACGGAATCCTGCTGCCATTGAGGAAAGCCCAATCATCGTCAGCGCCGAACCACGCGACAGAATTATTGTCGCTTCTTGGATGCCAATAATATAAATTTCCAGACTCAATTTTTTTATTTGGAAGTCCTTGATTTGTAATATTTTTACCTTCAACAAAATCATCTAATGAAATTCCGGGAGTTTTATCGGACATTAAAGTATTTTCATCAAGAATTTCTGAATTTTTTGGAATTAAATTTCCATTTTTATCTAAAACATGATTATAATTAATATATAATTCTTTATCCTTGACTTTAAAATTAGCGTCAAGCCATTCTGCTCTCCAAGGACTTCTAACTTTTGTAATTTCATTGTAAAGTTTTTTGTCATTTTCTTTAGAATATTTAAGCAATTCAACAAATTCCGGAATTGTTGGCATTCTCTCTCCATTTTCTTGAAGCTTTTTATGGGAATTAAACCAATTCTCTCCCAAGAATTTTCTTTCTTTTGCAAAATAAAGATTTATTGATGGAACATAAATGAAATCACCTGAATCTTGTTTTCCATTTGATTTTTCCTTAAGATTGTAAGGGATTTTCAATTGATTCAATCCTTTCAAAACTTCATTGCTTACTTCAATTAATGGTGCCATAATCTTTCAAGAAAAACGAGGTTTATAAATTTTATTATTGTATTAATTTTATAAAAGTAACAAATCACTCAAAAAATTCAATTCCCAATTCCTCTTCAATCTCTTTGTGTTTTAAAGATTCAGTGGAATCGCTTCTGCCGGTAATTTGCGCGCTTTTGACTCCTGTAACAATCAATAAAACTCTGATGGATTTATCAAGGTCTTCTGAAATCTGCGCTCCGCCGATTAATTTTGCTTCTGGATTTAATTTGTTGCCGATTGTTTCTATTATTAATTTATATTCATCCAAACTCATGTCTGGTCCGCCGAAAACATTGACGAGGGCTCCGGTGGCATTTGAAATATCTACGTCGAGGAGAGGGTTGTCTATTGCTTTTTCAACAGCTTCTATTGCTCTGTCTGCTGTATCAGATTCTCCCATTCCGATTAATGAAACTCCGCCGTTGGTCATTACTGCTTTGATGTCCGCAAAATCCAAATTTACAAGTCCGTTTGTTGTTACAAGTTCAGTAATCCCCTTAACAGCGTTGGTAAGAATCTCGTCGGCAATTTTAAAAGCAGTCTGCAAAGGCAATTTCGGAGCCAACTCAAGAAGTTTGTCGTTGGGGATTATAATTAATGTGTCAACAAAAGATTCTAATTTTTCCAAACCAAGCATTGCGTTTTCAATTCTTTTTTGTCCTTCTATTGTAAAAGGCAAAGTAACGACGGCAATTGTTAAAGCCCCGTCTTTTTTTGCAATTTTGGCGATTTCAGGCGCAGCGCCTGTTCCAGTGCCGCCACCTAATCCACAGGTAATAAAAACCATATCGCTTCCAGCAAGTTTCTTTTTTATTTCAGACATTGATTCTTTTGCGGCTTCTTCCCCAATTCTGGGATTGCTTCCGGCGCCGAGCCCCTGAGTCAATTCCCTGCCGATAAGAATTTTATGGTCTGCATCTGTGTATAATAAATCCTGAGCATCAGTATTAATCGCGATTAATTCTCCTCCCTTAATTCCAATTTCTTTCATTCTGTTCAGAGAATTATTTCCGCCTCCGCCGACCCCGATAATTTTAATTTTAGCGACTTGTTTTTTCAAAAGTTCAGCTAATTCCTTGTCAATTTCTTTGACTTCTGAACTGACATTATAATCAATAGATTCATCTCCCATGATTAAAAAAAGTTAATTTGATTTAAAAGAATTTCTATGATAGAATGATGAGATATTTATTATTTATTTCTCTTTTTTTATTGGTTGCTCAATTTCTTTATCTTCCTTATTTTGCTTAGTTTCCTTATTTTCCTTAAAATTCTTTTCATTTTCTTCTTTAACTCGACCACGCTTCAGAAGCCGTTCTCGGCTTCGCGACACAAAACTTTGTTTTGATGTCTGGGGTGAGTTTGTCAAAAAGTTTCCTGCTTTTTGTTCGTCTTTTGATTTTTCTGTTTTCTCTTCTTTAATCTCCAGCTCCATATCAAAAATTTCCTTAAATTTTTCTTTAAAAATTCCAATAAAAATTTTAAGCTGTTTGTCTGATTCGGGAATTTCATAAATTACTTTTTTATTATCCTGAGCAACAGAAAATTTAAAATCCTGTTTAAAAATAAAATTGTTAAAGGCTTTGATTTTCTCATCAATATCTTGAATTATTTTTTTTACATTTATTTCATAAATAACATCTTTTCCTGCAAGAGGATGATTAAAATCAATCAAAACTCTGCCCCCGGAAACAGAAAGAATTTTTCCCATTTTTCCGTCAAAATTTAACATTGCACCCTGAACAGGATTTATTTTGTGCTGAAAAAAAATTTTTATTGGAATCATTTTAACTAACTCGCGTTGCCTTTTTCCAAACGCGTTTTCAGAAGAGAGTTCAATTTTATGTTTTCCAATTTCTTTTCCAATAAGAAAATTATCAACTCCTTCAAGAAACATTCCTTCTCCGAGGCAATAGACAAGAGGTTTTGTTTCATGAACATGATTGTCTTTGTGCCCTTGGGAAATATGCAATTTGTCTAATTCTTCTTTTATGTTTGAATCAAAAATATCGCCGGTGTCTTTGATTTTTCCTGTAAATTCTATTTCAATGAAGTCTTTTTTTTGCAATGCCATAAAAAAGTGGATGATAAAAACCTTTATAAATTTACTTTCTTTTTTTTATGCATGGTGCTAAAAATTATTAACGCTACTGAAGCGAAATCAGGCGCGAATATTATCGTTGACGGAGTCCCATGCACTGTAAGGAGCATGGATGTTTCTAAGACGGGAAAACACGGACATTCTAAATGCCGTTTTGAAGCTATTGCAATGATTAGCGGACAAAAAAAAGTTTTTGTAATGCCCGGACATGAAAGAATAGAAGTTCCGTTGGTTGAAAAGAAAAAAGGTCAGATACTTTCTAAAGCCGACGGAAAAGTCAGCCTTATGGATTTGGAAACTTTTGAAACAATTGAAGTTCCGTGTCCAGATAAAGAAGTTTTTGAAGAATTAGAAGAAAACGGAAACTGCGAATATTGGAATATTGAGGGCGAAAGGATTGTGAAAAGGAAACTTTAATAATTAAATAAACTAAAAAATAAAATAAAATAACAAAAAATGGCAAAAATACCGGAAGCACAAAACAGACTTTTTAAAAATGTTTTTATATGCAAAGAATGCAAATCAAAACAAAAATCAGATTCTCAAAGAATTCTAAAAGGAAGAGTTAAGTGCAGAAAATGCGGAAGAAATGCTTTTAGACCAATAAAGAAAAAATAAAACTCAAAAATAATTTTATTAAAATCAATTACTTTTTAAACCATTTTTAACTAACTAATTTATTAAAAGAAAATGAGTTTTATTAAATACGATATCATCCTGTTAATCTTGTTTGTATTATTTGTTTCTCTTTTTTTATATAAGAATAGAAAAAATTTGAAAAGGGAAGGGCTGTTGTTTTTATATAAAACTAAATGGGGAATAAAACTCATCGA
>JAUYHR010000162.1 GCA_030689875.1 Nanobdellota archaeon | reverse complement strand
GGAATTCCCGTCGAGAAAATCAAAATTAATAATAAATCTATTCAATTAAATATTTCAAATAATTTAAGGAAAATTGCTTCTCTTTCAACTATCTTACAATTAAGGGATATCTAATTTTGATTTTCGGTAAAACGAATAACTTTATATTCCCTTTTAATAGTTTTAAAACTCTCTCTTTTAACCTTTTAAAACTATTAAATTATTCAATTTTATACCTCTTTTTTTGATTAATTAAATCCTAACCCATAAAATCCTCTTAATTTAAATAAATTTTTATGAAAATTCACTTTTTCCTTTAAAAAATCTAAATTATTCTCCCTATTTTTTACTTTTTTCTCAAATCTTTCTTTTAATTCATTTAATAATTCTTCATTTTTTATATTGTTTTTCATTTTTACTTTAAATTTCTTTAAAAGCCTCACTTTTCATTGTTTTTTTGGCCATTTTCTTTAATTTTCTTCATTTTTTTTGTCCTTTTTACCTTTACTAACTCTCACTTTTGACTTTTTTAACAGTTTTTCCTTAATTTCTTCCCTAATAAACACTCTTTTTTTACCATTTTTCTCTATTTGTTCTTCAATTATATCACTTTTTGATTTTATAGTGTTTATTTGCCCTCTTATTGTTGATTTTTCTTTTCCAAGCATTGCTGCGAGATCATCATAACTTAATTTTAAATCACTATTTAATAATACCCAAATTATAGCTCTTTCTGTTATTGAAAATTGGTCTAAATTTGGTGTTTGAACACTTGTTTGAACACTTGTTTGAACAGGGTAAACACTTGTTTGTTTGTTGGACAGAGGCGAGGGTGTTTTAAACACCCGAGCCGGACGAATTTCTGAAGTCATAGAAACAATATTTTTTATTCCCTCGACTTCTTCTTGAATCGACGATAAAATGTCTTTTAACTCTTCCACATCTTTTTTCCTTAAAGTATTCTCAGATTCAAGGTGTTTGATCCAACCACTTATTGAGCTAATGTCTTTTTTAACAGAATCAAAACCTTGTTTAGTACCTTCTCTTAATTCTTCCACATCTTTTTTTCTTTTAAACAAACCAAACATCTTGATAAAATATCGT
>JAUYHR010000161.1 GCA_030689875.1 Nanobdellota archaeon | reverse complement strand
CCGATTTCCAAAAATTGCAAATGCTGATTTTCTTCTAAGATTTTTGGGATTTCTTTTGTCAAAATTTCTAACAATAAATAAGAATCTTCTGCGGGGAGATATATTGGGGGCATTTTATTTTTTAAATCTTCTAATTAAGATAATTATTAATATTAAAAGAATAGCAACTAAAATCCACCAATTTTTAGCTAATTTTTCAATAAAGGGTTCAGCTTCTTTTTCAAATTCTGCTTTCTCTTCTTTAGTTAGTTGTTCATCTTTTGTTAATGTTTCTTTTTTTAATTCATCTTTAGAAAATTTAGAATACATCCTAACATCAACTCTTAATTTTTCAGTCAAATTCTCGTCATAAATCAAAATTTCATTTGCATTTTCATAATAAGGAGCATAAATTGTGAAATTAACCTCATCTAATTCTAATAGACCGCCTCCATTAATTGTTCCATTTTCATCTATATTGTCATATAATATTTTATTGGGAACATTAAAAAATGTTGAATTTAAAGTTTGATTCTTCAAATTAATAACTTTTACTAAATAAATTCCAAAATGATTTCCTAATTTAGTATCCGATAATTCAATATTCAAATTATTCAAACTAAACTCTCCTTTATTATAATTTAAATCAATTTTATAATATTCTTGAAAACTTTGCACTCCTGCTATAAAACTTAAACTAATCAACAAAATTAAGAAAATTAATGTCCTTTTCATTGAACTCCCGCCTCCCTTAAAATCCTATAATATTCTTTATCTGTAATAAATTTATATTTGTATAATAAATCTAATTTTTGTCTATATCTTTTATCATATTTTTCAGATGTTGGATCAATTAAAGGTTTGAAAAATTCTGGGTTGTTTGAATAGTCTACAAATGTTGCAACATCTTCATGAATGTTTTTTCCTCCATAAGCACTGGTGTATCCATGTCTTGGTTCGAGTATAATTTCTCCAGAGGCATCTTTATAATAATCTCCATGTTTAGTTGAAATAACTTTATCATACTCTCCTGCAGTTTTGTCCCATTTTTTATTAAATTCGCCTCCATAACTTAATCCAGGGATTAATCCAAGATCATAATGCCTTTCATGAGCAGCTTCATGTTTCAATGAACTTTCATATCCAGAACGCATCACAATTGTTCCTGTAGGAGATGCGAATGCTCCTGGAAAAGCTCCAAACACTTTAAAAAAAGGGTAATAATCATCAAATTCTTTAGAACTTAAAATTTCTATTTTGTTAATAGACTCTCTTGTCTCGTAATTTAAATTCCCCCAGTAATTTTTTAAATTTTGTAATGAGTTTGTTTTTTCTGCTTCACTTAAACCTCCAAAAACTATCTCTTTTCCAATTAATTTTTCTGTAGATTCTTCGGTTAAATATTCATATCTTACTCTCTGAAACCTCCCAATGCCCTCTTCTATTTCTTTCACAACATTAATTCTTCCTGAATTATCAATTAAAATTTTTTCATTTGAATTTTGATTAATAAATTCTAAAGGAAAACTTGCCCCCCCAGATTCTCGAGAAAGAAAAAACTTATTTCCAGATAAGGCTATTCCCTCTTTTCCATTGATTAAGTAAACTATCCCGCTACTTGATAAAAGCTTTGCTCTTAATAAAGGGTCAAGCCCAAATTCATCTCTTTTTTGAATAACTATTTCGGAACCTCTTGTAGGTAAAAAAGCCTTATCTCCTTCTCCTATTTTGAGATATGAGAAATCTTTATTAAGATAAAGAGGCACTAAATCCAAATCCGAATTTTTAAATCTAAAATCATTTTTCCCAAAAGAAATATAATTTTTTGATTCTTCATGTATTTTTCCATCAAGAAATAAATCAATTTCTTTACCCGGTTTTTCTATTTCAATTCCTTTAAACTCAAGTGAATCTTTTTTGTTAATATAAATCTGACCATTTTCACGAAAATTTAAATTTCCCGAAAAATCATATTGTTTGTTGTCTTTCCAAAATTTTAAATTTTTCCCTTCAAATTCTGCAGTTGTTTTAATGTTTTTTATTTCAGTATTTTCAGGCAATCCTGTAAAAACATTCCTGCCATCAATTACAAAAAATGCTATCTCTGAATTAGGGGGAACTTTTATTAAGTTCCCATTAAAATTATATTCTCCAAATTTTTCATCTGTAAAAAAGCGTGCGCTGGTAATCTCTCCTTTTTCATTAGCTTGAATCCATCCATCTTTGATATTTTCAAACCTATTTCCATTTATTTCTACAAAACTCCCTGGTTTCCGAAAATATGCATTTGCCCCCATTTCACTAAGAGACAAATCTATTCCTTCTCCAGATTCAATAGTTATATCTTCTCCAAAAGATCCTTGGTATTGAGCAAAAACAAAATTAAACCGCATAATTACAATCAATAACAAAATTCCAAACATCAAAATCTTTTTTCTTTTCATCTTAATATTTATTAGCAAAAACCCATTCAAAAGGTTTCTCATTTATTATTGAATTTTCATCTTTAAATATAAAAATTATTGTTTCATTATCATAATCAAACATATCAACAAATAAATCATGAGTCTCAGAAATATTTGATAAACAGCTTAAACAAATTCCTTGTTCATTATTTTCAGCAATAAATCCTGAAACAGAATCATAAACTAAACCAGTTCTTATTGGAATTTCGATTTCAAAATCTTTAATTTTTGAAACACTCTCGCCCTTTTTAATTGATAGGGGATATTCAACATTCAAGACAACTTCATTTTCTAAAATTTCAGTTTCAGTTCTAATTTTTCCTTGACTAATTTCATATTCGGGAAAATCTACAAAATTTCTTGTGCAGAAAAATAATTTGTTTGAGACAAAAAAAGAAATTTCAGATTCAACTTTTTCTTTTGAAGGCATATAACTTTTGTTATTAATTAAATAATAAGTTATTCCAGTTTCAGTTGATTTTTCAGGAGGAAAATAATATCCCCCACTTTGTCCAACATTGTAAATGACTTCTTCTCCAACACCATCAATACATTCATCAACAAAATTTTTTATTGGAGCTACCTCAGGATTTGATGGTTTTGAAATTTGTAAATTTCCTCTTAATGTAAAAAATAAAGCTACTGCCCCAATAATTAAAATTGCAACAATAATAAAAATTGTAATTTGGCCCCTCTTGTTTAACATAATAATTATAAGAATAATCCTATTTTAAAATTATCCTGCAACCAAAAATGCAATTAAAAGTCCGACAAAAATAATTGCAATAATAATTATCGCAGTTAACAGCCATTTTCCTGCTTTTTTTA
>JAUYHR010000155.1 GCA_030689875.1 Nanobdellota archaeon | reverse complement strand
GGAAAAGCAGGTTTAATTAATTTTAAAGATGATGTCCTAAATGATATGTTTTATGTTTTTAATTTTAAAGAAGGTTATAATTTAGATAAGGAATTGAAAGAAAAGATAGTTTCAGAAATTACTAATAATCAAGAGCATTTTAGAAATTTATCTGTTCGTGTTGGAAGCAAGTCCATGAAGAAGAATGATTTATTGAATTTTAAGATTAATCTTTAATAATTCCCTTTAATATTGTCTTCATATCCCAATCATGGTCTTTAGAAGTTATCATAAATGTTTTAGCAATATCAAATAAATCTTCTTTTGACAGAGGAATTATAACTTTCTCGTTGGATTTTGCTTTTCTTCCAATAAGAGGTTTATTTTCTTTATCTTTTAGAGATTTTATCCAAATACAAAAATAAACCATTCCTTGATAACCTACTGCTTTTTGTTTATGTTTTATCTGTATTTCTGTAAAAAATTTATCATTCATTCTTTTAATAAATAAAGGAGCATATTCTTCATAAAACTCAAAATCTTCCGAAATCTTTTTATTTAGAGGTTTCCTTTTAACAGAATATTGTCTTTCAATATCTATTTTCTCTTTATTGAAATTTAATAATTCTTCAATTTCTTTTTTAGATATAACCTTTTCTTTTATAGCCCTCTCAAATAAATCTGCAAGTTCATACATAACATAAGTTTTATTGTCTTTATGTTCTTTGATAATTAAAATCTGATTGTGCTTCTCAAAGATTTCCTTTAATTTATTTTTGAAATCTTTCCTCTGAATTTCTTCTGTTTCTTCAAAGAAATTAATAAGTTCTTGGATTAATTCATTTGGTTTAAACTCTCTAAAATAATCTTCAATCAATAATTTCTTTTTTTGTTTATTCTTTTTAATACTCTTAAATTTTTCCCATAGTGTATCAAAAGGTAAGAAATAAGAAATCTGCCATTCAATATAATCTTCATTAGAAAGTTTATCTTCTGTTTTTAGAGGCTCTCCAAACTCCTCTTTTCTCCTTTTTACTCTTGCTCTACCTGTAGAAGTCGTAAGAGGTAACTCATATTTTAAGGTATTTTCTGTCATATTATTTTATCAATCCAATTTCTTTTAGTTTTTGAAGTCTTTTTTGATGTTCTTCTTCTGTTAATGGTTTAGAATTTTTCATCTCATTAATTTTTTGATTTCTATTTTCTTCATTCTGTTTAGAAATCATACCTTGTTTATGTCTTGCTTTATTTAAATTTGCCACACTTGAGGTTGCCATAAAAAATTAAATTAA
>JAUYHR010000016.1 GCA_030689875.1 Nanobdellota archaeon | reverse complement strand
AAGAAAAGGGATTTGTGACGGCCATTAATAAAAATTCAAAAGGAACCTCCTATTTGAAAAGAAAAAGATGGCAATTAAGTGATAAAGCTTACAGTG
Organism: Nanobdellota archaeon; assembly: GCA_030689875.1. GTDB lineage: Archaea > Nanobdellota > Nanobdellia > Pacearchaeales > GW2011-AR1 > JWKY01. Next base: position 9,773 of record JAUYHR010000016.1, on the reverse strand, counting down.
CATATAAATTAAGTCAATGAAGCATTAATGCTCCCTAAAATGAACCACTTTTAAAATTCTAAATATATACTAAATTATCCTAAGATTTTTATATGATTGAATTTCATCTTTTTAATGGATTATATAAAAGAAGCTTTTAGCAAGGTGAAGCAGGATGTAAATGTTTTAAGAGACGAAATAAATAATTTGAAAAATGAATTAAGCGAGATTAGAGAATTATTAATTAAAGTTTGTGAGAATTTTCAGGAAAAAGAAGAACAAAAAACAGGAAATTTTTTGACAAATTTGACAGGAAATCAAATTAAAGAGAGTCCAGCACATCAACATACAAATCCCGCAATTAATGGAAATATCCCGGCACATTCTATCTTTTTTAAACCTTCCAACACGGGAAATTTAGGATTTTCCACTAGAAACGAAGGGGTTCCAGCAGACAGACAGACAAACCAGCAGACAGACAGACAAGCAGAAAATACTCTAAGGGAGGGCATAGACAGCATAGAAAATGCCGCTGAAATGCTTAAATCTCTTGACGATTTAAAAAAAGAAATATATCAAAAATTTAAAAAACTTACAGAACAAGAATGGCTGGTTTTTTCAACCATATATCAATTTGACGAGGAGAGGGGTTATTCAAATTACCAAATTTTAGCTGAAAAATTAAACCTTACAGAGAGCTCTATAAGAGATTATGTTGCAAGACTAATTAATAAAGGAGTTCCGATTGATAAAACAAAGTTAAATAATAAGAACATAAGATTAAATATTTCTCAATCTCTTAAACAAATAGCCTCTTTATCGACTATAATTGCTTTAAGGGATATTTAAAATTAAAGAGAAAGCCGAAATTTTTGTGGGATTTATCTAAGAAAAACTTTTGAAATGTAGTGAACAATTAACTAATCTGCTATTTACCGTCGGAAGAAGAGAATTAATATGTAGTGTATAACTAACTCTCATAATTAAGAGATTTAACTCTTTTAAGATAAATAGAGTCTTCTCTAAAAACGCCCCTCACCGAACAACTATGTTTAACTCTCCCTTTCACCTTCCCAAATAGTACTTCAATTTTTAAAATCTTTTTATTTTATTCATTTAACCCATTTTAACCTCTAAATTCACTTTTTCTTATTTTTTAAGTATCCTCTAACTCTCACTTTTTGAGTTTTAAGGTGTTTTTTAGCTGAATTTTCGGCGGATTTCCTCCAAACGTCTAATTTTCTCCTCTTTTAATCTTCACTTTTGTCTTTTTTAACAATTTTTCCCGTATTTTTTCAGGAATAAATACTCTTTTTTTGCCATTTCTCTCTACCACTTCTTCTATTAATCCTTCACTTTTAGATTTTATATTGTTTATCTGGCCTCTTATGGTTGATCTTTCTTTTCCTAGAATGGCTGAAATGTCATCATAACTTAATTTCATCTCCGAATTTAACAAAACCCAAATTATTGCTCTTTCAGTTATAGAAAATTGGTCTAAATTCGGTGTTTGAACAGCTGTTTGAACAGCTGTTTGAACAGCATAAACAGCTGTTTGTTTATTCAACAGCTGTTTGGGTGTTTTAAAATTTGATTTTGGTTTTAGTTCAGTTATGATAGAAAGCACATTTTTTAGATTTTCAAGTTCATCATTTACCGACGATAAAATCTCTTTTAGCTCCTTAATATCTTCATCTTGTTTATTTTCTTTGGAATTAAGGTGTTTTATCCATTCTCCAACAGAAGAAATATCTTTTTTAACAGCATCAAATCCTTTTTTTGTTTCTTCTTTGAGCTGTTCAACATCTTTTTTTCTAAAAAACCAACCAAACATATTAATGTTTAATTAATTGCCTTTAAAAATGTTTTGTTTTTCGTTGCTGTACCCTTATATTTTTAAAAGAATTTAATAGCTTTTTTTAAAATTTTTAATTTTAAAAATACCTTAAAAAGCGTATTTTTTAAAGAAAAACAGCGACAAACAGCTGTTTAAAACACTCACAAACAGCTGTTTAACTCTACCCCTCTTGGGCGAGCGACTTCGTGGTAGAGAGTAAATTTTTTTATCAATAGCTCGTGCGAGGTCGGGAGCAGAGTTTGTCAAAAAATTTCCCATTTTTTGTTCTATTTTTGTTTTTCTAAGTATGTTGGACAGGTCATTTTTCATCGACGGAAATTTTAACTAAATAGCTGTTCAAATAGCATTTAACATTTTTTTAATAATAACTAAGCTAACCTAAGTGCACAACTGCCGGAAAAAAGAAAGTTATTTAAAAAAATTTACCGGGAAAAATATATAAAAAGGTAAATTTGTTGTTTAATATAGAAAGGGTATTTCAATGGTTAATTTTAAAAGAGAGTTCAGAAAACAGCTTAGATTAGCTTTAGCCGCGGCCGTAGGATTTATTATTGCATTTGCCTGGAAAGATTTCGTCCTTAAATTAACAGGAGATGCTTTGTCAAAATTTTTAGAACTAAATCCAATAACCTCTGCTCTTGCAATTTCAATCGTTATAACTTTGATAGGGGTTTTAATAATCTGGATAAGTTCTAAACTTTTAAAAGAACTAAGCTAACCTAATTTATAGTGCAAACTTCTTTTTGAGAATATAAATAATTAAAAAGTAAAATGAAGTATAAATAACATGAAAGAAATTATTGAAATAAAATCATATAAAAATACTCTTGATAATTTATTAATTGAGCATCTAAAAGGGAAATACTTTCAAAATATTCTTTCTCCACATTTAATTGCGCAGATTCCAAAAGAACTTTCAATTTATTTAATTGAGAATAATGAATTATCTGCTTGGTTTCCTCTTCAAAAAAAGTGGCGAGGCGTCAATCTTAATGAATTCAAACATTACGCTGAAATTTCTGAAGAACAATTCAAAAAATATGAGAATTATCAAGGAGATTTTTCAAAAATTCTTTTAGTTCATGAAAATTCAGAAGCTTATAAAAATCAAAAATCAAAAATCAAAAATCAAACTAAGCTAACCTAAGTGCAAATTATTAAAATAAGACATTTAAGGAATTCTAAAATCCGCTTGAAATTTAATAAAAATTACCTCATTTAACACAATATTTATATACTTAGGGCACCCTAAGTTTCCGTGAACTTGCTCGTAATGACCCTAAGTTCACAAATTAAAGAGGAAAATGGCGACTAACAAACCCCTTGCCGCAATTTATGTTCGTGTCTCAACACAAGATCAAGCTCAGCATGGATTTTCTTTAAATGCCCAGCAAGAATCTTTAGAAAATTATGCAAAGGCGCTTGGATATGAAATTTATAAAATTTTCAGAGATGAAGGAAAATCTGCAAAAGATTTGAAAAGACCGGAAATGATAAAGATGCTTGCGGATGCAGAAGCTAAAAAATTTTCTGCTATTTTTATTTACAAGTTAGATAGATTCTCAAGAAGTTTAAAAGATTTGATTTTAACAATTGATAAATTAAAAGAGTGGGGAATTGATTTTGTAAGTCTTCAAGACAGGATTGAAACCACGAGTGCTTCGGGAAAACTAATGTTTCACATAATCTCTGCTTTCGCTGAATTTGAAAGAAACGTGATAGGGGACAGAACTAAATTTGGAATGCAAAGGAAGGCAAAAGAAGGGGGTTTTATAACTAAATCTCCGAAGGGCTATAAACTAATTGATAAGCTATTAGTTCCAGATGGGAATGGAGAAACAATTAGCAAGATTTTTCAGGAATTTTTAGATTCAGATATCAGTTTAACACAATTAGCTAAAAAAAATAATATGACTCCTGCAGGCATGAAAAAACTTCTAAAGAATATTACATATCTCGGAAAAATTAAATTCGGCGGAGAAATTTCAGACGGAACGCATAAACCAATTATTTCACCAAGTTTATTCAACAAAGTTCAGGATAAAATTAAGGAGCTAGGATGGATTTAAAATGAACCTCAAAGTTACAATTTTTTCAATTCTTGCATTGGGATTTTTAGTTTTAACTTTTTTAGTTAATTGGATGTTTATAATTGGCGCAGTTATTTTGATGATTTTAAACCAGAGAGAGTTGATGAAACATAATAAAAAAATTAAATAAATAAATATTTAAAAGAACATTCATTTTTTCTATATGCAAAAAAACAGAATTAAAGCAATTCTTATGGATGTTGGAGGAGTTCTTGCTTTAGGCGGGAATTCTAAATGGGAAAAAGGAAAATTTATTCCATCTGGAGTTCATTTAGATATGGCTAAAAAATTGAAGATTTCTATTGATCAATATCTTGATTCAATTGATACAACTTATGTTTATTCAATTACCGGCAAACTTTCTGAAAAAAAAGTTATGGAAACACTTTCAAGAAATTTTGGAATCACTTCAAAAAAATTAAAAAATTTTTATTTAAATTCATATAAAAAAATTTTCAAACAAAATAAAGAACTTTTCAAAAAATTATTTGAATTAAAAAAGCGGGGATATAAGATAGCAGTTTTATCCGACCAGTGGTTTTTGTCCAAAGAAGCATTAATGCCCGAAAAATTATATAAAACTTTTGATGAAGTTATAGTTTCATGCGACGTTGGAATTAGAAAACCAAACCTAAAAATTTATCAACTGGCCGCTAAAAAATTAAATCTTTCCCCAAAAGAAATTTTATTTATTGATAATCAAAAATGGAATCTCGAACCAGCTAAAAAATTAGGCATGAAAACTATTTTGTTTAAAAACAATAAGCAATTATTTTCCGACGAGAAATGGCGAGCGATTTCGCGAGACATTATTCTGAAGGCAAAATTGAAAAGTGCGAGCGAGGTTGCGAGGGGGAATTTGTGAAAATGATCTGTCCGCATTGTAAAAAAGAGATTAAACTTGAAAGAGGAGAAATCCAAAAATTAGGGATGATTAAAAAAGCTTCTCAGGGAAATCATATGTCAAGAACACCATTCGGCTATAAATGGGAAAATAAAAAACTAATCCCTGCTCAAAATTTTAGGGAAGTTGAAGAGATTTTTGAAGAATTCTTGCAGGAAGATATGAGTTTAGCAAATCTCGCAAAAAAAAGAAATTTTTCTGTAAATGGCTTAAAAAAGATTTTGAAAAATTTTGCATATATCGGAAAAATAAAATTCAACGGCCAGATTCACAACGGAAATCACAAGCCGATTATCTCATCAATTTTATTTAACAAAGTTCAGGATAAATTGGAGGGGTTGAAGAGGAAGAAATAATTTTTTTATTCCTTATCCTTTTTTCCGTCTTCTTTCATTTGCGCTTTTAAAGATTTACTTTCTTCTCTAATTGCTTCATTATCTGCGCTTAAAGTTTTGACAGTTTCTTCAAGTTTTGCATTTTGGACCTTGTATCCTTCACAATCTTTTAATTCATTTTCTAATTGTTCTGTTTTTACTTCGTATTGATTTGACAGCATTTGCCAAACTCTGTTTTTAGTTTTTTCATCTAAAGAGTCAAAAGGAATAGAAGTAGGAGTTGTATAGACGTTTGATAATGTAAAATTTTTAGCAGCATTTTCCAATTCTCTTGATTTTATTTCCACTTTCTCAATTTTAACATAATTTTCTTTAGTTTGTGAATAAGAATCTCCTGCAGCTAAACTTGCTCCTAAAAATCCAACAGCATACAATAAATTTTTCATATTGCCTAAAAGAATAAAGGGTATTTAAATCTTTTGCTTGTTACTTTTGCAAAATTACTACAATATTCAAGCGCAATTCTCTATGAGAAGTTTGTCTTTTAAACCTTGATTTAGACGCGTAGAATGAGCATAATGGGGGAACTATCTATATGACGTTTGTCGTTTAGCTCTTGCTTTAGAATCTCCGGGCTTGTAAGCTTCTTTTTGCCTGACATCTGCAACCAGCAAATTTCTGTCATATTTCAGATAAGCTTCTCTTAATTCTTTTGATTTTGTAAACTGGACAATTGCCCTCGCTAAAGCAAGTCTCGCAGCTTCAACTTGGGATTTTTCTCCACCGCTTTTAATTTTTATAGCAACATCAAATTTCATTTTGTCTTCGCCTAAAAGTTCTTTAGCAATTCTTAGGGGTTCTTCAATTTTTAATTTGTCAAATAACTGCAGACCTTCATAATTCTTATTATTTAAGCTGACTTTTCCAGAACCTTCTGTTAAAATTGCTCTTGCAATAGCAGTTTTTCTTTTTCCCGAGGTAATTATTATATCTTTTCCAGATGAAATTTTTTGATTTTTTATTTTCTGCGTCATTTTGTAAATTCCTTTACTTTATTTGCCTTTATTTTATTTTCTTTTTTTAATTTAATAAATTCTTTTCCCTCCAATTCTTTTGGGATTTTATCATAACATCTAATTCTTTTCCATGCTTCACGGCCTCTGCCTTCCCGATAATTTGGTAGCATGCCTCTTATAGTTCTTTTTACAATTTTTTCAGTTTTGCGGGAGTGTCTCGGACCTTTCTGGCTGCTTCCAACTCTTGACCTTTTTTCTTTAAAGTCTTCTTGAATACTTTTTCTGTTTCCAGTGATAATTACATCCGAACAATTTACAATTGCAATTTCTTCGCCCTTTAGAGATTCTTTAGCGGCATAACTTGCCAGCCTTCCCAAAACCATTCCTGAGCCGTCAATTATTTTCATTTTAAAATCCTGATTCCCTCTGCAGAAGGATTTGATTTAATTTCAGTTAATATATTTGAAAATTCACATCCGGATTTTTTTAATTTTTCTTTTGCCTTTTCAGAAAAACTTAATGCAATAACTTTTATTTTTTTATTAATTTCCCCTTGCGACAAAACTTTTCCAGGGACAATAACTTTTTCTTTTTCTTTGGTTTGATTATTTATTTCATTAAGGTTTAAATTAATTCTTTTTCTTCGAGGACCAGAGATAATTCCTGCAACTTCCAGCCACTTCTCTTTTTTCTTTGCAGAGAACAGAGTTTCAATTAATTCAGGATTATTTTTTCTTTGCAGCTGTTTATCAATTAGTGTTTTTGATTTCATTTGAAAATTCCTGTTTCAGATGAATTGAAAATTTTTAATTTTCTTTTCATTTTATATTTACAAGAAAAAAGCACCGCTCAACGCTTTTAACTCGCAGGTAAAATTTTGAGCAATTAATCATTTATAAACTTTCCCTTGGAGTTTTTGAAAATTTTAATTTTTTATTCCTGTATAGCTTTAACTATATTCCTGTATGGCTTTAGCCAAAATGCGCGAGCCGGGAAGCTCCCAATCACGAAAGCTGTAATTGATAATTTGTTTTTCAATTAAAATTTGTCACTTTCATAATTGCTCGTCGAACCCTCGGGTTCTCATCCCCAGAATAAATGCGCGAGCCGGGAATCGAACCCGGGTCGTCTCGTTGGAAGCGGGAAATCATACCATTAGACCACTCACGCAGAGCATTAATTTAGGTAATATCAAACTTTTTTAAATGTTGTGAAAATAAAATTAAAATGCGGAATAAAGGGTGCTCCCGATCTCACTCGGATTTTTCAAGTTTGACTTCGTGATAATATCTCGTGAAATCGCTCGTCGAACCTTTTCGGTTCTCACTCAAATTAATTCAAATACAATCTACGATTGTATAAATGCGGAATAAAGGATTCGAACCTTTGCAAGCACTGAGCTACGAGAGCCTTAATCTCGCCCGTTTGACCACTCCGGCAATTCCGCATAAAAATTTATAGTCAAACAAAGTTTAAATCTTTTTCTTTAGAAAAAGTTTAGGCGAAAATTTTACAATTTTCGGTTTGACCCGAGCAAGTTCACGGAGGGCAAACTTATTTTTATTAATTATTTAATTACTGAGTGAGCTTGGGAGCAGAGCGATTTCGCGAAGACTTTTTATCCTAACAATTTCGAGCGGGGTCGTGAGTTCTCCGGCAATTCCGCATAAAATATAAAATAAAAAACATTATATAAATTATCGGATTTACTTTTTTTCAATCCAGCCATATCCTTTTTTTTCCAACTGATCAACTAATTCACGTCCGCCTTCAAGAGCGATTTTTCCATTTAGCATAACAAAAATGTTGTCTGGTTTGAGATATTCTAAAATTCTTTTGTAGTGAGTTATAACAATAATTATTTTTTCTTTGTTCATTAACGCGTTTACTCCAGAAGCAATTATTTTTAGCGCATCAATATCAAGCCCCGAATCTGTTTCATCTAAAATTGCAACTTTTGGATTTAATATATTTAATTGCAAGATTTCAGATTTCTTTTTTTCTCCTCCCGAAAAACCCTGATTTAAATATCTTTCAGAAAAATTTTCAGGCATTTTTAAAAATTTTAATTTTTCTTTCAGTAATTTGTGAAAATCTAAAACAGAAATTTTTTTATTGTTTAGATTGTTTAATGCAGTTCTTAAAAAATTTGAAATTGTGACTCCTTCAATTTCGCTTGGATTTTGGAAACTTAAGAAAATTCCTTTTTTTGCTCTTTGACTTGGATTTAAATTTGTAATATCCTCGCCATTAAATAAAATTTCTCCTTTTGTTATTTTATATTTTGGATTTCCCATTATCACATTTGCAAGCGTTGATTTTCCAGAACCATTTGGGCCCATTAAAGCATGGACTTTTCCTTTTTCCAATTTTAAATTTACTCCTTTTAAAATTTCTTTTCCTTCAATTTCAACATGGAGATTTTTTATTTCAAGCATTTTTTCCCAAAGCCCCCCTTACTGCATCCAAAGGAAGCAAAGCGCATTTAATTCTTGCAGGAGAAATTGGAATTTTAAGCATTTTTAAAATATCTTCTTTTGCAAGTTTTTTTATTTTTTCTATTTCCATTTTTTTAATTCTGTCTGTTAACATTGAGGCGCTTGCATTTGAAATTACACAGCCAATTCCATTAAATCTAACGTCTGCTATTTTATTTTTTTTAATTATTAATTGGATTTTAATTTCATCCCCGCATAAAGGATTATCTTTGGCAAAACTATGCGTGAAATTTTCTAGCTCTCCTTTATTATGCGGATTTTTATACAAATCAAGGATGTGCTCTTTATACATTTCAAGATTCATTTTTCAAAAACTCCTTGTATTTTTTTTAGAGCATTAATTAGTTTATTGATATCCTCTTTAGTATGGTAGACTGAAAAACTTATTCTGCAAGTTCCCGGAATTTCAAGTTTTTTCATTAAAGGCATGCAACAGTGATGCCCTGCGCGTATAGCAATCTTATTTTCATTAAGAAGCTCTGCAACATCATGCGGGTGAATCCCCTGAATATTAAAGGAGATTAGAGAAATGCTTTTTTCTTTTCCGGAATTGTAAATTTTTATTTTTTTGATTTCCGACAATTTTTTTAAAGCATAATCTAAAAGTTCTTTCTCATTTTTTTGAATTTTTTCAAATCCAATTTTTTTAATATATTTCACCGCTTCCGCTAAAGCTATCGCCCCGCAATAATTTTGCGTTCCCGCTTCAAATTTTTCTGGAATTTCTGCCAAGGTGGTTTTTTCATAACTAACTGAATTTATCATTCCCCCCCCAAACTGAAAAGGAGAAAGTTTTTCTAAAAACTCTCTTTTTCCATAAAGAACTCCGATCCCCAAGGGCGCAAACATCTTATGGCCGGAAAAAGCCAAAAAATCACAGCCAATTTTTTTAACATTTATTTTAAGATGCTGAATACTTTGAGCAGCATCAATAATTGTTATCGCTTTTTTTTCTTTTGCCAGAGATACTAAAAATTTAATATTATTTATTGTTCCAAACACATTTGAAACATGGGTGATTGCAAGAATCGCCGTTTTGTCATTAATAATTTCCTTTGCTTTTTCATAATCTAATTCATAGTTTTTGGTTATT
>JAUYHR010000150.1 GCA_030689875.1 Nanobdellota archaeon | reverse complement strand
AACTGATGGAGATGTTTATGTATCTAAAAATTCTATTAAGGCAATACTTAGTGCCTTTAAAGATGTTGGAATTGGGTGTATAACGGGCAAGCCTGTTTCAGTAGATTCAAGAAGTACAAAATATGGATATTGGTCCCGTCTTTTATTTGCGGGAATAAATAAAGTAAGAAAAAGATTTTCAAATGAAAAAAGGTTTTTTGAATGCTCAGGATATCTTTTTGCAATAAGAAAAAATGTTATAACAAATTTTCCATTAGAAACTTCAGAAGATAGCATCATTCCTTATTTATTTTGGAAAAAGGGCTATAAAATAAAATATATTCCTGAAGCAGAAGTTTATGTTAAAAACCCCTCAACCTGGAAAGATTGGGTTAATCAAAAAATAAGAAATATTAAAGCCCATGAGAATCTTAACAAAATCGCTTCGGATATGCCGAGAACAAAATCTTTTTTCAATGAAATTAAAGAAGGCGCATTTTTTGCATTAACTTTTCCAAGAAATTTAAAGGAATTTTGGTGGACACTTAAACTTTATTTTGCAAGGATGTATCTTTACATGAAAGCATTCAAAGAATTAAAGAATAAGAATTATGCGGATGGTTGGAGAGAAACAGAGATAAAATCAACCAAACCTTTTGATTAAGTTTTTAATTTCTTTTTCAAGTTCTTTTAAAGAATCAACTATTTTTGTGTTCCCATAAATTATTGCACTAATTTCTTCAATGCTTTCCTCTTTTTTTCTGTCTGTTTTTATAGCAATTATAGGAATCCCTTTTGCAAATGCATAACCAATTTCCCATGCTGTTCCTGCGCCGATATTAAATCCATTTAGATTCGCTATAAGAAAATCACAATTTTCAAATCCCATTAAATCCCCTGCAGCTATTTTTTTAATGTCTTTCATGTTTTTCCATAATCCGCAGTCTTTATGCGGCAAGAAAGTCAACAACCCTAATTTTTTGCATATTTTATCAATTTTCTCAAGAAATTTTCTTTCATTTTCAAGACAAAGCGGACCCGCAATATATGTTTTCATAAACCTTATATATTCTTGAGAGTTATAAACTTTATGACGAGGATTGTAATAATTAAGCTTGGCGCATTGGGGGATGTAGTAAGAACGCTTTCAGTTTTACCGGAGATAAAAGAAAAATATCCAAATTCAGAGATATTCTGGATTACTAAACCAAATGCACTTCAAATTTTTGAGAATAATCCATATGTAGAAAAAGTTTTTGTTACACCTTACAAAATAAATTCTAAGGAAAAATTTGATATCTTATATAATTTTGATATTGAAGATGAGGCGACAAAATTGGCTCTGAAAATAAAAGCTGAAAAGAAATTTGGATTTTATTCTCAGGAAGGTTTTCCTGCGTCTTTTAATCTACAAGGAGAATATTATCTTAATACAATGTTTGATGACGAGTTAAAAAAGAATAATAAAAAAACATATCAGGAAATGATGTTTGAAGTTGCGGAATTGAAATGGAAAAAACAAATTTGTCCGCTTTTTTTTAATAATAAAGATAAAAAATATGCAGAAGATTTTTTTAAAGAGAATAATCTGATTTCAAAAAATATAATCGGAATTCATATGGGTGCGGGTTCCAGATGGCCTTCAAAAGCATGGGCTCCTGAAAAAATCCAAGAATTTATAACAAAAGCAAAACAAAAAGGTTATGAAATTCTCTTATTCGGCGGTCCAGAAGAATTAAAAAAAATTAAGCAGATTATAAATTG
>JAUYHR010000132.1 GCA_030689875.1 Nanobdellota archaeon | reverse complement strand
CAACAAAAAAAGTCAAAGTTGGTGATATTTTAGACAAAAAAGTTGATGAAAAATACACATTATCGGACAGATTATGGGCTGGTCATCAAAGACGAAAAAAAGAGCACAAAGAAAAAGGAAATGGTTTTGGGTATTCTATATTTGATGAAAATTCAGAATATACCAGTACAATTTCAGCAAGATATTATAAAGATGGATCTGAAATTTTAATAAAACAAAAAAATAAAAATCCTAGAAAACTAACCCCAAGAGAAGCTGCTAGACTTCAAGGTTATCCCGAAACATTTAAAATTCCAGTTAGTGATACAGCTGCTTATAAACAATTTGGGAATAGTGTTGCTGTTCCAGTTATTATTGCGTTAGCAAAAGAAATCAAGAAGGCTTTGGATTCATTTAATAAAAAATCATTATGAAAATAAAAAAACTACAAATCGGCAAGGAAAAATTGGATATAAATTTAAAATTCTATTTTTTATTGAAACACTTGGTTAAAGCCAAACTATCAGAGAAACAAGCATTTAATTTTTTAGAAATTTATACTTTATTCAAAGATTCTAAAATTGAACTATGCAATGAAAAATTTTTAGATTCTATTCAACAAATTAAAAATCAAGACAAGCAGAATATTTTATATACAATCGTTGAAACTTTGGAAAGCAAAATTGACTTAGACCTATTTATATTCAGTTTGAAATTGTATTTAATAAAAGATCTTCTTTTGCAAGAAGCAAAACTAACTGATGTCATCGGAATTTCAGATTTAGAAAAGCTAGATCCATTATCTTTAAAATATGACAAGGTTTCAGTGTATAGACCATATGCAACAAGAGTTAATGGGGCTTTGTTAGCATTGCTTTTCTTTTCCCAAATAGAGGAAGGAAAAACAAATTTCATGTCAGAGGATACACATAAATTTATTAAAAAATTGTCAGAATTCGCTATTAAGCTAAAGAAAAACGGAGTTGAACCAAATCAAATTTTTATGTTGATGTTTTCAGAAAGCGTCAATCAGTCAATTATTTCTGATTCAGGAACAGATTATGAAGATAGGATTTTGTCTGTACTTACAAAAATGGGAATACCTGAAGAAAAAATAACAAAAATTCATGATAAAGACGACTCAAGTACTGAATTTGATTTTTTCTTTGAAATAGGCAGAAAAACTTTTGGAATAGGTGCTAAAAGAACTCTGAGAGAAAGATATAAACAATTTATAAAAACTGCTCAAATGAGCAAAATCGACATAATGATAGAGATAACATTAGGCTTAGACTTGAACGAAGAAAAAGCTAAAAGCATAAGAAATCATAATATTTATATTTTTGTTGCAGATGAAGTTTATAATTCAAGAGAATTTTTAAGAAAAATGAAAGGTGTTTATTCGGTCAAGGAGTTAAATATAAACACACTAAAGACACTTAAATAAGTATGAATAATCCTTTTGATTTACAAATAAATAAAAATGGCTTAAGAAAGTGCCAAAAAGAAGCATACGAAGCTATATTAAGCCATTTTTCTGACGAAAAAGCGGATAAACATATCCTTGTCCAATTACCCACGGGGGCGGGAAAATCTGCATTGATTGTTACAATTCCTTTTAATTTATCAGAAAAAAGAATTTTGGTATTGGTGCCAAGTGTTGAATTATCAAAACAACTAAATTCTGATTTTGATATTTATGAAAATCCAGATAATAATGCTTATAAAAAATTTGGGATTCTTTCACAAGAAAATTTGGACGAAATAGAATTGTACCCCTTACGCCTTGAAAGTGCTGTAAATAGTTCTGATGTTGACGAACATCAGGTTATTATTGCAAATTATCATCAGTTAGCAGACATTGAAAAATTTTTTAAAGGTAGAGAAGATTCGATTGATGTCATTATTATTGATGAAGCACACCACCAAAAAGCAAAAACATATCAAGAAATTATAAAATTTTTCAAAAACGCAAAAATAATTGGATTAACAGGAACACCTTTTCGTTCTGACGGGCAAAAAGTTGACGGAAAAAATGTTTATACATACCACTTTCACGAAGCAATTAAGGATAAAATAATTCGTAATATTAAAATTAGCAATATCACACCGCAAGAAATAGAACTTTCTTTTACGGATGATAAAGGGAAAATATACACTTTTAAGGATATTATTAAATTAAAAGAGGACGCTTGGTTTAGGCGTGGTATTGCTATGTCAGAAGATTGTTGTAATTCAATAGCAAAAAAGGCAAAAGATAAATTAAATGATCTTCAAAAAAATTTCCCGGATACATCTCATCAAATAATTGCTTCTGCAATTAGTATTAGACACGCAAGAGAATTTGTTAAACCTGCGTTTGTAAGATTGGGTCTTAAAGTTGGAATGGTAAGCTCTCACAAGGAGGATAAAAAAAATAATGATGATACTTTAAATAAACTTAAACAAGGAAAGTTAGATGTTATTATTCATGTCGGTATGCTTGGAGAAGGCTTTGATCACAAAAAGCTTGGAGTCGCAGCTATTTTTCGTCCGTATAAATCATTAAATCCATATATACAATTTATTGGTAGAGTGCTAAGAAAAAATGAAGATGCAAAATATTGTTGGGTCGTATCACATTTGGGATTAAACCAAAGCCGTCGATTTGATGAATTTAAGATGTTCGATCAAGATGATCAAGATTTTATTAGACTTTTAGAACAAAGTGAACAAGAATCCTCTTTGGATGAAGAAAAAAGTTTTGTTGATGAAGATGAGAGAGAAATATCTGAAACTGAAAATAATGAGGATGTCAAAATTAAAGAAATTGGCAGTGAAATGTTAGATTTCTCATCTTCATATGTAAAAGATGAATCTTTACAAATAGAAAAAATTGAGAAAGCTGTGGGCGGACTTTCAGAAATAGGAAAGAAAAAACTTTTTGAAAAATTTGGCATAAACTTTGATAATATTGATGTTGATAAAAAAACTAAAGTAAAACCAATAAATAAACGAAAAGCTTCTCGTAATTTATTAAACGAAAAAGAAAAAAGTATCACTACTGATGTGATTAAGTCTTTAGGCGTAAAATATAAAGGTAGAGATTTTAATAAAATGTTTGAAAATTTTGTTTGGATAAAAAGAAAAGTAAGCACTGAAGTAAATAAAAAATTGAATATAAAGAAGAACCAAAGAAAAGAAATTACAAATGAAAAATTTGCCGATATCGAAAAAAGTAAAATACTAAATACGATAAAAGATGATTGTACTTCTTATTTTAAAGATAAACTAAAATAAGAATCGCCAATTTCC
>JAUYHR010000077.1 GCA_030689875.1 Nanobdellota archaeon | reverse complement strand
ATAATGTGAAGCAAGAGCATCTTTCAATTCCTGAAGCTGGTTACAATTAGACATTTTAAAAGGGTCTGCTAAAGTTCCCGCCCCTGAACCCGAAAAAGGGTCCACAATATAATCAAACTCAACAGCATATCCAAGAATCTTCAAATCAAAAGTGTCCTGACTTCCTGTCAGATTTGTTAAAAAGATTTGATATTTTTTATTAATATCAATTTCTCCAAATTTTGCTATTGAAATATTTTTATTTTCTTCATAAACTTCAATTTCAGAAACATTTTCAGAACGGGCATAAATAGTAATATCGTTTTCATTTGTCAAATTTTTTTCAAAAGTTACTCTGACATATTCAAAATCATTTATCTGCTCGCTCCAATTATTATCCAAAGCTTTAACTTCGTCATAAATATCTGAAATAAAATTCCTGTTTGAATCAAGATGCTGAGCTTTTGTAATTAAAATTAATTCATAAGTCTGATTAGACAGCGACGGAACTATCCACTCTATATAATCAATTAATTCATTGTTATCTAAATCATAAGCTGTAAAAATAGTTACTTCTCTTATTCCTCCAGTTGTCCTATACATTCTAATTTTTTCTTCAGAAACTTCTTTTGATAAATTGCTAAAGGCAAGAATATTAGTATAATGAACTTCCTCGCTCCCGACGACATTTATTTCTTTATGAGCGTCGCTAAAAACAATCTCTTCAGAATATGGCGCTTCAGTGTAATATTCTATTTCAATTTCATCCTGACCTTTTAATTCTTCCCGAATATTTACTAAAACCTCATCTTCATTTTCTCCAATATCAATAACTCTTCCAACTAATACAAAAAAGTTATTGAAAAACTTGAATATTTTATTAAAAATACTTTTTTTATCTTGATTTCTAATAGCTTCTCCAGTTATAGAAAATATTGGTTCGGTTTCAGTTATGAACTTTTCATTTTGAACATTCACTTCCAGCTCTTCAACACTTTCATTTGCAAATATTTTCCTGACAGAAACATCTCCTGCTGTTTTTGGTAGGGTAACTTCTAAATTATTTATTGTTTTATTTTCATTAGCGTCGAGTTTTAGTGTTTTTTTCCATTTAACAGGTTCCCCTAATTTTGCGCTGTACTGGAGCGTTGATTCACTTATTGTAAGATTATTTTCCTGAATTGTCTGATTTATTTCACTAATTGTCAAATTTTCTATTATTGTTTGATTAATCTCAGAGATGCTTTGTAAAGTTTCGTTTATTTGACTAATATTCTCTTGTGCTGTAATTTGACAATTTCCTGTTGACGAATTAATACAAAAATTTCCTGTTTTTGCTTTAACTGATTCATTTGATATTTGTACGCTTTCTGCTGAAATATTACGCCCAGCAGGGTGATCCCATGGGGAAGTTTCAATTTCATTTGTTAAATTATTATCTTCAGTTATATCTTCACTTGTAACTTCATTTGTTTGATTAATCTCTGGTGTAATTTGTTCATCTGGAAATATTTCTTCTATAACTTGAGGTTCACCAATTACTTCTTCACTGCTTTCAGAGTTTTCAATAGACTCTTCTATATTTTCATTAACCGCAGAATCACTTACTTCTTCACTATCAGAAACGCCAAATCCAATTAATTTAATAAAACTCCCAAGGATTTTTGAATTTCCAAAGCTGGTTTTAACTGGATTAATGCCTGATTCCTGTTCAAGATCCTTGTTTAGAATAAGAAAACCTGCAATTAAAACGAGCGTTAGTGAAATTATTAAGAGCAATTTAAACGGAAATATTTTTTTTGGCTGGCTAACCAATCTTGTTTTTGTCCTTCCCTTTTCATCTCTATAACTTTCATAATAATACGGCCCAAAAGTTTTACCGTCTCTTTTAATATATCTTTTATACACCATCTTTATTTATTTTTATTTCCTGTAAAAATGAATATTGATATAATTCATTATATCTTTTATTTGTATAAAAGCGTGCTGTAATTATATAAATCTTGTGCTGTAATCGTTATTTTAAGAGAAAGATGTGCTGTAATTATCTGCTTATAATCTCTAAAATATCCCGATGCTTTAAAACATGGTCTTTGCCCCAAGCCATTTTTGTCCTCGCGTCAATTGCCCTAATAAAATTCTTTCCAAAATCAGTATGCAAATGATATGCAAAATCCAAAGCAGTGCTTCCGGAAGGCAATAAAAAACAATCAGGAAGAATTCTACCTTTGCTGTCCTTCAATTTATTTGGAGAGCCCGGAAAAATTGCAATATATTTTAATAAATCAAACACTGCCGTGTTCAAAATTTGCTGAACTCCTGTTCCAAATTCGTATTTTTCTAGGACATTTTTCTTAATCTTGTCTAAAGCTTGTTTTTGTTTCTCAGTCAATTCTTTTTTTATTAAAAATGTTTTTTCTCCGGGAATATATTCAATCAATCCCGCTTTCGCCGCCTGTCTTAAAGCCAATTCAGAATCAGCAGAGCACGGAATAATTAAATGCTCTTTGAAATTCTTTTTCAAATTCTCAATATTTTTCACAGCATCTTCATCATCGCATTTATTCGCGGCAATAATCATCGGCTTGCTTATTTTTCTTAATTCAGAGGCAAAATATTTTAATTGTTTTTCATTCCAGCTAGAGGGTTTTTCAGGAAGAGCTAATTTTAACAAGACTTTTTTAACCTGTTCTTCTTTAACTTTTAATCCGGAAAATTGTTTTGCAACAGCTTCTGAAAATTTTGTGCTTTCTAATTCTGCTTTTCTTGAAAATCCTTTCCAAACTTTTAATAAAATATTATGATACCAAGCATTTAATTCCTCCTCTAAAAATTTTACATCATCGCACGGGTCATGACCTTCTGTCTGTTTCCCAAGAGTGTCTGTTTTTCCTGAAGCATCAACGATATGAATAAAAGCGTCTGCCTCTCTTAAATCATCTAAAAATTTGTTTCCCAAACCTTTTCCCTCGCTCGCGCCGGGAACAAGCCCTGCAACATCCATCAAATCAATTGAGACAAATCTCTGATGAGAAATGCAAAAACCTTTAGCCGGATTGCACTGCGTATTAAATTCCTTGTCAATGCATTCCACGCGAACATATCCTATTCCGTGATTTGCTTTTATTGTTGTAAATGGGTAAGAAGCAATTTCAACCTCTGCCAGCGTCGCCGCTTTAAAAAAAGTTGATTTTCCGCACGAAGGTTTTCCTACAAGTCCGAGTAACATGAAAATACTTGTGAAAAAACATTTAAATAGATTGTCTCAGTTTTGAAAATAGTAAATGAGCCTGTAGCTCAGCTTGGTTTAGAGCACTGCTCTTATATGAGTGCAATCCGTTAGGATTGTTTCTCTCTGGAAATTTAAAACTCTAAGAGAGGCAGGGGTCCCAAGTTCAAATCTTGGCAGGCTCATTTAGTTAGAAGTGAATATAAATTATCAAACAAAGAATATATAAACTTGTTGATTTTTATTTAATACAATAGTAAAAAAGATGAAAGGAGATTATAATGGAAGCGAAATTTAAAATGGCAAAAAAGCAAGAAGATAAATTTGGTTTAGTTTCCCTAATACTTGGAATTGTTTCAGTATTATTCATGCTTATTGGATTTGCTGTTTCATTTGTAGGATTTTTTGGATTTATCTTAATGATTCTAACATTTATTTTTTCAGGTATTCAATTAAAAAGAAATAAAAATAATTTTGCTATGGCTGGATTAATTTTAGCATTTATTGCTTTGGTTATTTTTCTTTTTGATGCAACCTTTACTGCATCGGTAGCAAGGGATATTGCTTACGAAAAATGTTTAAACCAATATGATGACCCAACAATTGCTCAATTTGTATGTAAAAAATAAATTAGTTTACTTTTTTTAATTCCGTTTTTTGATTTTTCAAGGTTCAGGTAAACAAATAGACAAACAAATGAAAGGAGGTAAAAAATGGCTTTAACAGAAATTCAAATAAAAGCAATAACTACTGATGGACTTATAGATGCAATTAAAGCTGACCCCACAATTTTAGGAGGCTCTCTTGGAGCGCTTATTGCTGGTGCAATAGTTCTCTTTATTTTAATTGCTGCTGCAGTTTGGATATATACTTCGCTTGCTTGGGCGACAATTGGAAAAAAATTAAGACATAAAAATCCTTGGCTTGCTTGGATTCCTTTTGCAAGAACTGGATTGATTCTTAGTTTAGGAAAATTCCATTGGGCATGGGCATTCTTATGGCTGATTCCAATCGTCGGATGGGCTGTCCTCGCTGTGCTCGGCATAATTGCGCGCTGGAGAATTTTTGAAATTAGAAACTATCCCGGATGGCTGGCATTAGTTCCTCTTGCAGGAATAATTCCTTTATTAGGGGCATTAGCAGGAGTAGCATCTCTAATTATTTTAGGGGTTGTCGCTTGGAAAGACGCGGGAAGACGAAGATAATTTATTTTTTATTTTTTTTTATTTAATTTTTTTGATAGTTGAGGTTAGAGCGTGTTCAACTCAATCGTCATATAACAAAATTTACGAACTGGAAAGAATTGTTACTATTATTAAAAGACTATAAAACCTAAATATTTAAATACTCTTCTTTCTTATTAAAAGGTATGAACATAACAAAATATTTAGGAAGAACAATCTTAAGTGGAGCACTAGCAACAGCAATTAGTTTCGGAATTGTAACTAGCGAATATATAGATACTCCTGCATGGCTTGGCACAAAGTACGAGATGGGCAGAACAAAAAATAGTATTGCTGCAGTTGTTGCGGGAATAGTCGGTCAAAAAGTATATGGAAATTCTAATATTGATTTAGAAATTCAAAAGAGATTTTTCCCAGACGCAAAAGTGACCGGCAATACAAGTCAAGATTCTATTGACACTCATGTAGATTTAGCTTTGACAAGTGTGCATTTTGAAGGAAAAAATAATCCTCAACTTAATGGGGAAGTTGATAAATCTGAATTCAATTGGAAAATTAAACAAACTTCACCTACTAAGTATGAGATTGCAAGATGGGGGCCAAAGTTTGATGGATATTTAGACATTAAAGTACAAGACGGAAAGATTTCTGGAATTTATGTTCGTGACGGACCTCATTTTGATTGGGAAGTAAATGGAACTTATGATTCAAATGGAAATGTTAGATGTGAAATTGATGGTCCAATAAATTTAGGTATTAATTTAGAAGGAAAAGTTACAAAAAAATAAAACAATTCTTGTTATTTAACCCTTCTTCGTCTCAGGAAATTTCAATTCATACTTTTTATTTTTTGCAAAAAACTTTATTAAAAAGTCAATTAATATAACTGCGCCGATTAAAATTAAAAAATAAAAAAGCCCGATTTTTGAAAATTTTGGAAGAGCGTCTTTTGTTAAGTAGCCGATTATTCCGACGAAAACTCCAATTGACGCTAAAATTTGAATTGACCGAATGCCTGAAACATTTGCTTTATTTGCAACTTCAACTAAAACGCTGATTGCGGAATTCACATAATCTTTAGTCATGCTCCAAATTTCTTTGATGTAAGAATGAGTATTAAATAAATCTTCAAATTTATATTGAAAAAGTTCAGTTAATTGTTTTTCTATTTCCAAAGTTTTTGCCAAAGAAGCCCTTGTGCGCGCATAGCTCGGCATTTGATTAATTCTGTTATTAATTAAATCTATTGTTTTTTTGTAAATTTCCAACTGCACTCTGTAAAATTCAACATCTTTTCTTCTGACAAATTTTCTTTCTTTAATCTCAGAAATTTCTTCCCAGATTTCCCGATGAATACTTAAATATCTATGAAGCTGACTCTTGAATTCTCTAAAAAAAATCTGCGTCTCAACAATTGCAGTTAAATTTTTTTCGTCGCTTGTTCCAATTACAAAAATATATTCAGGAGTTTTATAGACGCTAATTTCTTTTGAGGTGGTTTTATTGTAAACTTTTCCAAATTTTTGCGGAACATCAAATTCAGAATGTTTCTCGTCAAACTTAGTTATTACAATTTGGTGCGGTTCTTTTATATCTGAAAGAATTTTTGGAGTCGGCGCTCCCAAGGAAAACAAATAATTTATTGCGGGATTAAAATAATTTTCAAAATAATTTTTAAGCAGTTTTACAGAAGATTCTATATTTTTTGTTTTTTTTATCTCCAAAATATAAAGCCCGTCTTCATAATATCTTATTTCTATTCCGTTTTTAGTTTCTGCTTTAATTTGTCTTGTCCCTCCTTGGGAGCTTTTTCCTAAAGACGAATTAATGGAAAAATCTTCTGTTTTTGCTTTGACAAAATCAAGATTTCCCGTTTCTTTTGCCGTAAATTTTAAATTTAAATCCTTATGAAATTCTTTTAATTTATCTTTAGACAGCTCTAATCGGGATTCACATTTGGACAAGAAATCATAAACTTCAGTCAAATGCAAAGATGTTCTCTGATACCATCCTCCGAAAGTTATCTTAACCTCTTCATTCATTTAGGAAATAGGAAAATATTATATTTAAAGGTTATTAAAGTTACTTTTAAAAACTAATTTACTCTTAAGATTTTATAATCTGCCCCGATAGTTCAGTGGGTTTCTTTTTTAGAAAAAAAGAAACTACAGTGGTAGAAAAAACTAAGTTAGGAACTATCGGGAAGAAGTAAGCCCCGATAGTTCAGAGGCCAAGAATGCTGCCCTTTCACGGCGGTGACCCGGGTTCGAATCCCGGTCGGGGCGTTTTGAAAAATATATTTGTAAATTTAAAAACAGAAATATATTTTCCGTTGGGGTTCCTTATTTGTTTCGAATCCGAGCAATTATGAAAGTGACAAATTTTAATTCAAAGAACATATTAATAACAGCTTTCATGATTGGGAGCAGGTCGGGGCGTTTTTATAATTTTCTAAACGAATTTCCGGACGTTAAGTTTTTATACCTCTTTTATTTATATTCTATATGGGAATTGCGGTGACGATTATAATAATAGTGCTTATAATTGCATTAATCTGGATACTTGTTGAATTAAGAAGATTCAAGCACAAATTTTTTGCGATTCTTTTAATTGCCCTGATATTAGTCAGCTATTTTGGATTTGCAGTTACACTTAAAGGAAAAGACATAAACTATAAATCCATCGACGGCCTCCAAACTGTTGCAAAACTTTATTTTATCTGGATTGGAAGCATCTTTAAAAATTTTAAGACAATTACTGCAAATGCAATTAAGTTAAATTGGAAAGGCGATAGTTCCAGCCTAAATGAAAAAAATATCTCAAACTCTTAGCATTAAAAATTATGAAAATTTTAATATTTATTTTAATTTTTTTTATTCTTGTTGGGTTGATAATAATTAATAACCAAAATCTGCATTTATCTGATAAAGAACAATTAAAAACTTTTTCAAAATTATATTTTAACTGGTTAGGAGAAATTTATTCCAATTTTTTCAGTATAACCGGGCATGTTTCTAAATTAAACTGGATTCCAAACTAAGTTTTGATTTTTTTGTTAAAATTTTATAAATAAATCCGAGTCGCTCTGCGACGAGCAATTTCGCCATTCAAAAAACTCAAAATCTCAATTTATCTTATCGCCCTTGTGGTGAAAACAATTTCAAATCAAGCTACTAAAAGCTTTTAAACCAGAAATACTATAATAGAATATGGCTAAAAAGAGCGTGAAGAAGTCACGAAAAAAATCTGTTGCCGTTAAAAAGAAAACAATTCCAGTAAAACAAATTACTTCAAAATACAACTCAAGACTAGCTTTAAGAGATCTTATTTTATTCGCGCTTTTATCAATAATCAGTTTTATTTTATTCACTGTTTCAGGAAATACTCTTTATCAGGATACTTTTTATTTATTAGCAATGCTTTTTGGATTTGTTGCTCTCGCTTTTCTAATTGTTTTTTTAGTGATTATTTTTGCAAGGGGAAAAGTGAAAAAATCTGCTAAATAAAAATTTCTAAAAGATAATTAAATAATTTTATAACCTTATTCTTAATTAATATTCTGTATGCCTGTGTAGCTCATGGGTTTCTTTTTAGAAAATGGCTCACTATGTTCACCCTCGTTCGTCTAGAAGCCAAACGAAAGAAACTACAATGGTAGAAAAACTAAAATACCTTCGCTACACAGAATATAAAATATGCCTGTGTAGCTCAGTTGGTAAGAGCGCAACATTGGTAATGTGAGCTGGAATAAAATTCCGCAAACATCTTCGTACCAAAAATGTTGAGGTCCTGAGTTCGACTCTCAGCGCAGGCTTTTCGAACATCGTGAGAAAAAATGTGCGTCAGCGCAGGCTTTTTGAACGAAGTGGAGAAAAGATGACGCTAAAATCTCAAAAGGTTTAAAAAAGATTTTTTTGGCGCAGGATTTTTATTTACTTACAAAATAGATTTCACACTTCAATAATTCTTATAAATGCAAAATCTTTATTTAATCATGGCAAAAAATATCGCTTCAACATTTTCTTTTATAATGCTCTTATTATCTTTATTCTTTTTTGTTCTTCCCGCTCTTATCGGAAACTCTTCTGCAATTGTCGCCTTGTTTATAATCTCATTTGTATTGCTAATTGTAGCTTTTGTTACTTCAATATCTGGATTAACCGATGAGACAGGAAAATATTCCACATTAAATTTATTTTCACTGGTTGTCTCAATTATTTTCTTCTTATTTTTAATACTTGGCGCTTTGAGCCAGGTTTAAGATAGTTTTATAAAATCTTTTTAAATGATTTCTTTATGACTGAAAAATCCAAATTAGCAAAATTAAAAGAGAATTATTCTAAAATTCAAAAAAAATACGGATTGCCTGAGTTTGATAAGTTAAATGAAGATTTCAAAATAGAGAAAACAGCGCAAACAGAAACTGATTTTTTAGTCAGGGAGATTAGAGAAACAATCGGAGAAACTCTTGAAAACTTTTTGAGGTTTGTTGAAGCAATTTTAAATCCAGTAAATGTTCCAATGTTCTTGTTTCCAATTATAAAATCTTTAAGCGTTGAAGAAAAAAATAAATTATCTGAAATTTACAAAAAAATTTCAAAATTAGAAATTGATGCAATGAAATTAATTGATTATTCTGAAAAAAAAGAGGCAGAATTTATTAAAAATTCGTATGTTCTCTGGCAGGAAATCAAAAAAGATTTTATAAAAATTATTGAAGGTGTTGAAAAAAGAGTGGATATTAAATCTGAAAAAACTGAAAAAGGGTATTTTGGTTAGATTAATTTCTTAAAAACCCTCTACTCGCATCCTCGCTCGCAATTTATTTTAGCAAAAATTCTAATCATTTACTCTCGCGAAAATGCTCGCCAACTCAATCTCAAACAATGCCACAGGCATTTTAATTTTCCAATTTTTAAGTATTTTTGGATGAATTTCTCCAAGATATCCGATTTTCTCTTCGCCTAAAATTATCTCCGCAACTCTGCCGTCTATAAAATGCATTGGAAATTTTTCAGGTTCTTTAAGTTTAACTTCTATGTTAAGCATATTGAACAGATGCAATAAGATTTGTTTTAGTTCTGTGAAATTTCCAGAAACCAATGCAGCCGAAAGTTTTTCTCTTTCAATTATTTTATTAGCATTATTCAATTCAAAAATTCTACCAGTTTCAAAAATTCTTTGTGGGTATTCTGAATCTGTATTTTCTGAAAATGTTTTTAGCAAATAATGCGTCAGGTCTTTTCTTAAAAAATTATAATCTGTTTTTGATTCCTCAACTTCGATGAAATCTTTTTCTTGTTTTTCCAGAATCCCCATTTTCTCAAACTGGTCTTTTCTATTTGTTAAATGATAATTGGAAATTTCAAGCATATTTAATCCTGACAATATTTCTGAAATTTTTTTCTTAATAACTTCTTTTTGATTTTCCTGCCCGATTGTTGAAATCTGTGGTAGTTCAGGAACAAAATTATCATAACCGTAAGCAATTGCAATATCCTCAATTAAATCAACTTCATGCAAAACATCAACTCTCCACGAAGGAGTTTCAACTTCTTTATCTGAATAATTATGCCCCATTTTTTCTAAAAATTTTTTAACTTGTTTTTCATTTAAATCCAAGCCAAGAAGCTTGTTGGTGTTTTCGATAGAAATCTTTCTTTTTTCTGTTTTCAAATCCGGAGTTATTTTTGAGCCGACTTTCATTTGATATATCTCGCCCCCAATTTCTGCCAGACTTGTAACAACAATATTCAAACATTTTTCAAGAATCCATAAATCAAATCCGGAACATTCAACAAAAACCTCTTTTGTTCCTTCTGTAATTTTCCCAGTTGACTGAGAGTTTATTATCGGAGGCATACTCAATATGTTTTTGTCAGCGTCAATAAAAACGGGAAATTTGGACTTGCCTGCAAGCAAGTGGGCATAATCTCTGCCCGTCGGATGCCTTTGCAAAATTTCAAGCCCGGACATTTCTCTGGTAGCTTCAAGAGGAATAAATTTTATTTTATCCGGCTCTAAAGCAGTATAAGTTATCGGCAGTTTTATTTTTTCCAAAGGATAAATTCCTATTGCAAACTTTTTTCTTTTTCTTCCGACTGTAAAATGAAGTTTTTCCTGCATATCAATTAATTCTTTTATTTTCTCATTATTCAAATTTAATTTTTTTACAATAGCGCATGCAGTATATGGACGAACTTCTTTTACAGAAGAATCCACAATCACTTCATAATTTTTTTCCGGCTTTTTCAGTTCATACTTTTTCAGTCCTTTAGTTTTTTCCAAAAAATTTAAAAAACTTCTCTTAAATCCTGAATAAGACAACAAATCGGGTCTATTTGGATTTACTTCAATTTCTATTTCATTGTCTGTAATCTGTTCAAGCGTTGTTCCAAACATCGCGATTTTATTTTGCATGGCTTCGTCTAATTTACCGATTTCTTTTTCAAAGATTTTTTTATTAAATTTTATGTTCGCCATTTTATTTCCCTTTGATTTTCTCAGCTAATTTATTTAATTCCTCTTTGCTCA
>JAUYHR010000048.1 GCA_030689875.1 Nanobdellota archaeon | reverse complement strand
GGAGCGGTTTGGTATTTCGCTGTCGGCTCTCCCTATCCTGGACGTGCAGAAGCGTCCAAGGGTGTCGGAGTTCACGCATTAAAAGGGATCGTTAGCTGGGTTAAGAACGTCGCGAGACAGTTTGTATAATATCTACTAGGTGTGTAGTTGTCTGAGTGGAACAATCTTCTAGTACGAGAGGAACGGAGATTGGGTGCCTCTAGTGAGCAGTTGTCATACGGCATGCTGCATAGCCACGCACTATATGGATAAGAGCTGAATGCATCTAAGCTCGAAGCCAATCGCAAAACGAGACAACAAAGGCCGTTGAAGAAGACAACGTTGATAGATCTCTTGTGTAAGATTCAAGGTTCGCCGAGAATTTCAGCATAGAGCTACTAAGAGCCTCATTTGATATTTTACTTTATGTAAAATATCTTTAGTATGTGTTTCAAGAATAGCGTCTAAGAAAAAAGGGATTCTACTGTTTATTGAGATGTTTAAATGTAACTATTTCTAAAAGACAACAAAACAGAAAGATTTATATAGTTTGAATTTATTAAGTTGTTATGGAATCAATAGAAAAGAAGTTATTTTTAACCGAAAAAATAAATGCGGGTACACGAGGAGCTATTTATAGATTTCCAAATACAACTTATGTCGCTAAAATTAGGCACGATGAAAATAAAAAAAAATTATATCATGAATTTAAAATAGCAAAAGATCTTTATAACGCGGGAATAAAAGTAGCCAAACCAATTAATCTAACAAAAGTATTTACTTTGAATGATGGAAAAAAAGTTGAAAGACTAGCGTTTATTCAAGAAGAACTTGAGGGGGAGAATTTAGATAAGATGTACATTCTTGATTTATTAAACCATTCAGAATTATGTCATGCAAAGAATTTAGGAAGAAAAGAAGTTAAAAAAGCAATTAACAGAGGTTTTCTTCCGAGGGATACCCATGCTTTAGGAAATTTCATATATAATAAAAAAGAGGATATTGTTTACTTGATTGATTTTGAAGACTGGTCAAAAAAAGATTTTTAATTCTAAAGAAAAATTTTAAAAAATAAAATGATAAAATTTGAAGAAATCAGGGAACCTATAAGAAAATGTTTAGAGGTAATTTCTAAAGACAAAAAATATCACTTTGGAAATAGTCCTTTGACTGCATATTATTTTGGCGCCGCCATTTGTAATCATTATTTTAAAAATCTTGAAATATTTCCCATTACAAGGACAGAATCGCAAAAAATGAGGGAGTATGTTCAGGAAACCGATTTCGGTTTACATGGAAGAGGTTATATGGATTATATAGAAACTTTCTATAAAGAATTTCAGCATAGAGCTACTAAAAGCCTCATTTGATATTTTACTTTATGTAAAATATCTTTAGTATGTGTTTCAAGAATAGCGTCTAGAAAGGGATTCTACTGTTTATTTCATTTGTATAAAATAAATGGAATAATGAAAAATTATTGAATTTTTCTTTATTGAGATATTTATATGAATTTCTATTGCAATAATTCTTTTAAACTAATAAAAAGATTAATTAATATGGCGGAAGAAAAATATTATAAATTAGGTTTATTACAAAAAACAAGAAGTGGAGCCGCGTGGGAATATATTTATTTCAAAGTGTATGATTGCGGGGGATTGGAAATAACACACAAAGAAATTAGCAATCTTCTAAATTCCAAATTAGAAAAGATAACTAAAGAAGACCATGCTAAAATAATAAATGATTCTAATCATGATTTCTCTTATGGATAATTAAGGTTTGTTAAGAGTATATAAAAAAATATAAGCATTACAAAACAAAAGATTTTATAAAGGGTGGATTTCTGAAAAGATTACAATGTCAAAAAAAGATTCTCAATATACGAAAAATTTAGGAATGAATATAGACGGAGATTTGTATAAAACATTATCTGAAAAACCAATAGAAGTTGTTAAAAGATTTTATGACTTCAATCAATATAAATCTAGTCGCGGTAATCTTTTTTCAACATTCCAAATACAAACAGAAAATAATCTTACAATAACTAAAAAAGTTCTTGAAGAAAGAACTAAATAAAATTATTTCTAAAAAAATCTTTTAAAAATTTTGAACGAAACATTTATAAATCTAAAAAATATTAAAATTAATTTCAAAATGAAAAAAAGAAAACCAACTGGAAATAAATTCCTTGAGGAGATACTCATCGGCATAACACTAGTAGGTATTGCAATTGCAGGATTTGCATCAAATAAAAAATCAAATGAAGATTTTTTAAAAAATAAATATGAAACTGATTCAATTTATCAAGCAAAAACTGATTTATTAGAGAAATCTTATATGACTCAAACTAATTCATTAGAAAATTCTTATGCATCTCAAAAAGATTCTTTAGAAAGATGGTATGTTACAAAAAACTTGGAAAATAGGCAAAAATATATAATAAAGTATTAATGGATTTTATTAAGTGGAGATTTATTAATGTTTTTAGCGAGCAATTTTAATGTTTTGAAAAAGTGGAATTTAGAATTAATTTCTTAAAGGAATTTCTGATAATTGTTTCTCTAAACTTTTTATTGCTCCGTCAACATTGAGAGTAATTTTTCCTTTTCCATAAGCAAAAAAACTCTCTTGAGATTGATGGAATCCAATCATTTCCTTTTTTCCAGAATTTAATTCGTAATATGCATGATATTTGCGGGTTCTATTTAAAAAAGGTTTTCCGAAATTCTTTTCTAAAATTATTTTATAATGATTCTCGTGAGAATTATACTCTTCAATCAATTCTAATGCTTTATCTGTTACATGCATAAACTTAAATTAATTGGAAGATTTTTAAAGATTATTGTGATTTATTTCTTCTCTTCATTCTTCATCAACGGAAAAATAACACATTCTCTAATTGGTTTATTCATTAAATATGAAAATAATCTTTCTGAAACTCCAAAACCGCAAGTCGGGGGCATTCCGTATTTTAACGCTTCAACAAAACTTTTATCATGCTCCATACTTTCTTTGTCTCCTTTTTCTTTTAATTTCATCTGCTCCTGAAATCTTTGCTCTTGGTCTAAAGAATCATTTAATTCAGAATATCCATTTCCTAATTCAGTTCCTGCGATAATAACCTGAAACTGCTCAACTTTTCTTTTGTCTTCTGAATTTCTTTTTGCCAAGGGAGAAAGTTCTACCGGCTGGTTAATTAAAAATCCCGGGCCTGAAATTTTTTTTCTGCAATATTTCCAGAGCAAATCAACAAATTTCCATTTATTTAAATTTGGATCAAAATCTATTCGTAATTCTTTTAATTTTTTCTTAATTTCGTCCTCGCTTGTTTTGTAAATTTCTATTCCAGTATGTTTTTTTATAGTTTGTTCAAAATCATAAATTTCCCATTTTTTTCCCAAGTCAATTTTATGGCCGTGAATTTCAAATTTTAAAGTTTCAAAAACTTCTTTGGCAATTTTTTTATACATCTCTTCAACTAATTTCATTCCGTCCTCGTAATTTGCATATGCCCAGTAAAATTCCATTTGCGTATAATCCTGCAAATGCTCCATATCAATTCCTTCGTTTCTGAACATTCTTCCTATTTCAAAAGTTTTTTCATAACCCGCGACCATTAATTTTTTTTGCCAGAGTTCTCCCATTGAAATTCTTAAAAATACGTCGATATCTAAAGCATTGTGATGCGTTTTAAACGGAGTTGCCGCTGCTCCGCCGGCTGAATTTTCCAGCACAGGAGTTTCAACTTCTAAAAATCCTTTTTCTAACATAAAATTTCTAATTGCATTCCAGAATTTTGATTTTCTTGCAAACATTTCCTTAACTTCGGGATTCATTAAAATATCTAAATATCTTTTTCTTAATTTTTCTTCCTCGTCGGCAATTCCGTGAAATTTCTCAGGCAGAGGCAGAATTGCTTTGCTTAATAATTCAATTTTTTCAACTAAAATTGAAATCTCGCCTGTTTTTGTTTTTATAATTTCTCCCTGAACACCGACAAAATCTCCAGAATCTAAATATTTTTTAAAAAAATCTTTTTCTTTTTGAGGAGTCTCTCCATCCTGCATAACTAATTGTATTTTTTCCGACTCATCTTTTAAAACACAGAAAATTATTTTTCCCAAATCCCGTTTAGTCATTAATCTTCCTGCAGTTTTTACTTTTGAACCAATTTTGGATTTTAAGCAATCCGAACAAGTTTGCTTTTTGTCGTATTTATTTGGATAGGGATTTATTCCATTGACTTTTAACTCACCAAGTTTTCTCAGCCTCTCCTGAACTATTTGTTCTTCGCGTCCCATTTTAATTTAAATTCCTTATTTTATTTAGTTTTTCTTCTCCATTAGGAAGAGAAAGAATTTTTTTATATTTTATTATTGCATTAATTATTTGCGCATCTAAAAAAGGTTTTAGTTCTTTTTTCCAGTTTGGATTTGTTTTAACTTCTATTGCCCATCTTTCTATTTGGTCTTTATGTGTTTTGTCTCTCATAGTTTTATTTTCTTTATTCTTTTTTTAAATTGTTTTATATAATCTTCATCTATCTTGCCTTCGTAGATAATTCTTAAATGTCTCGCATCTTCTAAATCTTTTTCTGATTTTAAATATTCTTCTTTAAAGGCAATTGCTTCTTCTATTTTTGGAAAATAAACATCTAACCTGGTAAAAGGAATTTTAATCCTTGAATTTAATTGATAATTGTCAATTTCATCTTTAGCAAATTTTATCTCCATTTCTGGAAGAAATTGATTTTTTCTTACATATCGCACACTATCTTTTTTAAATAGATAATCCCAATAAATTATTTTTGGGTCATCTGATTGCATGCATTCAAAATTATGCTTTATTAAATCATTATGCAGTTTCTCAAATTTATCTAAAGAAAGTTTTTCTATAATCATGTCAATGTCTTCTGTTCCTCTGCTTCTTCCGTGAGAAATTGCGACAAACCCGGAACAGATTATATACTTGCAGTGGGAATTGACTACTTTGCAAAAATCCTCTGCAAATTTGTCCAAAATTGTTTTATCTGACACTTCTCTTTTCATTAATTAAAATAAAGAATTCAAGTTTAAAAGTTTATTCTGTTTCAAAAAGTTAAATATTTAATCAGAAGAAAAGGTGTTTGTTTTTGTTAAAAGTTTAAATCCTACTTTTTTATGCAATAATTTTAATAAATTCCGATGGCAATTTCGTTCGCTAACGCTCACATATTAAGAAAAATTACCGCTAACAGCTTTTATTCTTTATTGATAAATTATTTTTGAATTTGGATTTATTTCTCTGATTATTTTAGCTAATCCTGAAGATTCCACTTTTCTTCCTTTTGGAAAAATATTATCAGGACAAAAACCTATTAAAACTCCATCCATAAAACATGATTCATCATTATCTGCAGTAATAGTATATCTAAATTCATCTCCCATAGCACTGCTTTGTTTATCAGGCTCAATAAAATATCTAATTCCAGCATTTTTTCCCTTATGAATTTCATATCCATCTTTATCTTCATAAGATAGGATTGTTTTGCTT
>JAUYHR010000029.1 GCA_030689875.1 Nanobdellota archaeon | reverse complement strand
TGTTTTCATAATTTGAAAAAAATATTTACATTTGAACTTTACTAGGAAACTAGTAGATTCTTTTTCATAGCAATTTTTCCCATCCTTGTGCAAATAAGGGTGGGTTTTTTTTTGGTTTTTTGTTTTTGCCACGAAGGAGGGAAGACACGAAGTTTTTTTGGGATGAGTTTTGGTGGTTTTTTCCACGAAGTCGGGAAAACACAAAAAGAAGTAAAAATAAATGAGAATTCTTTTAAAGTTTAATTCTCACAATTTTATTGTCTTGCATAATAACAAGTTCGCTTTTACGTTCTTTTTTAAAAACAAGCATTTTTTCATAGGCTTTTTCAAGACCTTTTATGATTTTATTTCGGCGATCTATTTTTGCTTCAGGTGTCATAGGTAGTTTTTTAATTCGTTAAACTTGTGTTCGTCTAGAATATTCAACTCATCAGTGCTTGATTTTTCAGCGATTAATTGATGCTTACCTTCGGAATTATCAAAGATAAGAACTTGGTATGAAATCTGGCTAAAGTATTTTGGAAATGATTAAATTGAAAACCTCATAGGCTTATATTCATAATTTTCACATTCCCAAATCCATTGAACACATTGTCTGTTTAGTGTTAGATTATTAACAGGGTCAGAGATTAAAGCTATCTCAAAAACGTCTTCATTCTGTCTAACCACTGCAATATAAAATGATTTTTGTTTTTCTTGGGCAACAGCAATTTCATTATTGGTTAACTTAAATTTTTGACCAGGTAGAGCAATAGATTTAACTTCAATTTGTATTTGATTTCCATTTGGGTCTAATCCGCCTAAATCGTAACCAATATTCTGTTTACTTACATCTTCTAATTTGAAACCATTTGAATTTAGTATTTCTAATGTTTGTTCTTCAGCACTACGCCAACGCTTTATACTTGTCTTTATTTGCTCATTTGTAAATTCATTAGATTTATTGAACCAATCAATTACTGTATTTTGTGGATTGGCTTCTAATTCTGGATGTTGAACATCATTTTTAAAAAATTGCTTTTCTACTATAGAATTTGGCGAAAATTTCTTTAAAATTTGCTTTATGTCTAACTCGGTTATTCCATTTTCAATGAGTAATGATATATAA
>JAUYHR010000021.1 GCA_030689875.1 Nanobdellota archaeon | reverse complement strand
GCAGGTTAGGGTATTTTGAGTATAGAATAAAGCATGAAGATTGCGCTTGTACATGATGATTTAGTTCAATGGGGAGGAGCAGAAAGAGTTTTAGAAACACTTTCTGAAATTTTTCCAGAGGCTCCGATTTATACTTTGGTTTACGATGAAAATAACGAGATTATAAAAGAAAAATTTGGGTCAAAAAAAATTATTACTTCTTTTCTTCAAAAATTTCCTGGTTGGAAAAATTTTTATAAGCCATTATTTTTTCTGCACCCTTTGGCTTTTGAACAATTTGATTTTACTGGATTTGATTTGGTAATTTCTCAGACAACCAGATTTGCCAAATCCATTATTACTAAACCTGAAACTAAACATGTATGTTTTTGTCATACACCCCCTCGATTTTTATGGGGATTTTCTGGAGAAAAGAAACACTGGTATTTTAACTTTTTGCAAAAATTTGACAATATTTCAAGTTACAGAGTAGATTCCTGGATAGCTGGATCTAAAAATGCCCAAAATAGAATAAAAGCAGTTTATGGATTTGATTCTAAAGTAATTTATCCATTTGTAGATATAGAAAAATTTAAAGATATAACACCTTTTGATGGAGGGTATTTATTGGTTGTTTCCAGATTAAATGCTTATAAAAGAATTGATTTGGTAGTAAAGGCTGCCAATCAATTAAAAATACCTTTAAAAATTGTTGGTACTGGTCCAGAAAATGGAAATTTGCAAAAACTGGCTAAAAGAAATGTTGATTTTTTAGGAATGTTGGATGAAAAAACACTAGATTTAGTTTTATCTGGATGTAAAGCTTTAATTATTGCAGGTGAGGAAGATTTTGGTTTAACTTCTTTAGAAGCTCAGGTTTTAGGAAAACCTGTTATTGCTTTTAAAAAAGGAGGAGTTTTAGAGACAGTTTTGGAGGGAGAAACAGGATATTTATTTGAGGAACAAACTGTAAACAGTCTGGTAGAAAGCTTGAAACTTTTAGAAGAAAATGGGTATAATTTAAAAAGATGTCTAATTCAAGCGAAGAAGTTCTCCAAACAGAAATTTATGAAGGAGTTTCAGAACCTT
>JAUYHR010000017.1 GCA_030689875.1 Nanobdellota archaeon | reverse complement strand
TTATCAGTTGATATTGCAAATAAAGGAAATGGAGACGATGATAAATGGCAGCCTTTAGATACTATTGAAATTAAAGTTGAATTTGATAATAACAGAGCCTCAAATGGTTTATATGATATAAGCGACCTTACATTTGAATTAGGAATATTTAACAGCGCCGGACAAAATGTTGCAAAAGACATGATTTGGTTAAGTGAAGATGAACAAAAATTTGAATTCGGTGATGTTGATGAAGGCGACGACGCTAAACATACTTTTGTATTTAGAATAAACCCTGCAGAATTCAGCGCCGACGGAGATTATAAAGTTAAAATAAAAGCTTTCCCTTCTGGAAAAGAAGCTACAGATTGTATATCTCAGTCAAGTGATTTAACAAGTTTCGGTATTTCAAAATATTCAGCGGATGTTAAAGTTGATTTACCAAGCGATGATGAAGCAGTTGTTGTTGATAAAGAAACTTTACCCTTGCCTGCAACAACTCAGTGTGAACAAAAAGTTACATTCTCAGCTGATGTCTGGAATATAGGCAACAAAGATTTTGAAGACCAGATAATGGTTACTCTTTTCAATACTGAACTTGGAGTTAGTCAAAATGTCACTCTTGTTGGAGATTTAGACCAGGGAAGTATGAAACAAGTTTCATTTACATTTAATGTTCCAGCTAACATGGAAGAAAAAACTTATAATTTAGATATGAAAACATATTATGACTGGAATGCAGACAAGTCTAGATACGACGAGGTTTCAAAAGAAACTTTTGTTTTTCCTCTTATTGTAAGTGGAAATTGCGCTGCTTCAGAATTGACTGTCTCTGCTAGTTTAGAATCTGGCGGAAAAGCTGGAGAAGCTTTAGTTGTTAAAGCAACAATTAAAAATACAGGAACAGAAGAAACAGTTTATACTTTTGCAGTTTCAGGATATTCTACTTGGGCCTCAAACGCTAAAGTAAACAACACTTTAACACTTGCTGCTGGAGCATCAGGAGACATTTGGGTAACTTTAGATGTTGATAAAAAAACTTCAGGAGATCAGACTTTCAATATAGAAGCTTCTTCAGAAGGAAAACTTCTTAAAACTCAGCCAGTTCAAGTTGGAATTGAGGGCAAGCAGGGATTATTAAATTTCTCTGACAGCGATAGTTTAGTTGCAATATTAATCGCTTTAATCAGCGCAATTGTAATCGCAATAATTATTGTGCTTATTGTAAGAGCTTCCAGAAAGAAATAATTTTTTATTTTTTAATATAATTTATTTTTATGTTTGATTAGTTTAATAAAATTTTCTCACACAACAATTTTTTTCTTAACCTTAATTATTTTTTAATTTCATCTTCCAAAAATCCTTTTTATTAATTTCTTCTTTTCTTCCAATTTAATTACAAGCATCCCAATTAAATATCCTAAAATTCCGCCGACAATTACATCGCTTAAAAAGTGAAGCCCAAAATAAACTCTTGAAAATGCAACTAAAACAGCGAAGATAATCCAAGCCCATTTAATTTTAGGAAATTCTTTTGAAATTATCGGTAGAGCGCAAAAAACAAGCATTGCTTGAAATGAAGGAAATGAAAAATTCCAAATTTCATAGCTTCGGCTCATAAGCATTTCAGGAATAGAAACAATTCCTAACTGAAATGGTCTTTGTCTTTGCACAGAAATTTTAAGCAAAAAACTAATTATTGCTGATGCTCCAAGGGTTAACCATAAGGGTAAAATCCATTTTCTTTTATGCTCCTGCCATAAAAACAAGCTTGTCAAAAAAAAGAAAATTATTATTTCTGAGCTGATAAAAGTTATTCCCAAGAAAACTTCATCTAAAAAGAGATTTCTTAATTTTGAAATGTTCTGGACTATTAAATTATCAAAAATAAAACTCAATATAACTGCAAAACTTAATGCTATAAAAAGAACAGCTAAATTTTTACCTCGGAGAGGTTCTTGCGCCCTCTTTGTGGTGCCTCGCAGAGGTTCTTGTGCCCTCCTTGTGGCATTTTTTAAATTATTTCCCATATTTAACTCAATATCAAATTATTTAAATAACTAACCTTTCTTGGATTATATGGATAATGGTTTAAAAATTTTTATTAGATATTTGATTATTGTTCTAATTGCTATTCCAAATCTTTTTATTTTTTATTTTATTTTCACGCCTGCAACGATTTATCCTGTTTTTGGATTATTCAAAATTTTTTTTAAAGAGGTTTTATTAACTGATATTGTTTTTCAAATTAATAATGAATTTTTTATAGAAATAATAAGCGCTTGTATTGCGGGCTCCGCATATTATCTTTTATTTATCCTTAATCTCTCCACACCTAAAATAAAAATTAAAAAAAGAATTAAAATGCTTTTGTTTTCTTTTGCTTTTTTGTTGATTTTAAATATTCTTAGAATTGTTATTTTATCTTTGATTTTTGTTTATTCTTCAGAAAATTTATTTGATATATCGCATAAATTATTTTGGTATTTTGGAACTACATTTTTTGTTGTTTTAATCTGGTTTATTGAAGTAAAAACATTTAAGATTAAGGAAATCCCGATATATTCAGATATTAAATTTTTATATAATAAGATTAGAAAATGATGGAATTTTTCAGCCAAATTATTGAAGGGTTG
>JAUYHR010000015.1 GCA_030689875.1 Nanobdellota archaeon | reverse complement strand
TGGATGTTTTTTCGATGGGCGATTTAGGACTTAGAACAGCAGTTTCAAAGCTTTATAAAATCGATAGGGAAGACAGGGCAAAAATAGAAAAAATTTCGGGGAAGTGGAGTCCTCATAGAAGTTTGGCATCTCGGTATCTTTGGAGAAGTTTAGAAAATAGGAATTAAGTTTTTTTATGTTCTCCGCTGGGTCTTTTTTCTATTTTATCTAATTTATCTCCTAATGCTCTTTGAACATCAACTCCTGCTGCCAAAGCCAATGTTATTGTCGTAATTATTACATCTGCAAATTCTTCGTAGATATTTCTTTTATCAAATTTATCCAGCTTGGAACGTCTTTGGAGCTTTAAGACAGCTAAGATATCATTGCAGAGTTCTCCAACCTCCTCGTTTAGCTTAACAGTATTATAGAGAATTTCTTTTTCTTTCTCTGTATGTAATTTATAGAGAGGAGTTATTTCGGAATGTAAATTTTTAATTCTTTCCTCTAATTTTTTAAAATCCATTTTTTGTATTTTATCACAAATTAGCCTAAAATTAACTTATGGAAAAATTAGAGGTTGTTGACGAGGCTTGGGATATCAAAAAAATTTTAGTATTTGTTGTAATTGCCGTATTGTTAGGTTTTTCTTTTAAAACTTTTGTTCTGGATCAAAATGTTTCGCAATTCTCAAAGGCTAAATCAGTTGAAGTGGAAGGAGTTAGTGATTTTTCTCCTTCCGAGGATTTACAGCAAAATCTTCAAACTAAATTTAATGATTTAAAAGAAGAAGTGAATAATCTAAATGTTGTTGATATTGCAACTTCAACTCCCTCTGTCCAAAAAATTCTAAATGATTTTAAAAATCTTCAAAATCTTCCTCAAAGCCAAGCAAAAGAAGCCTGTTTTAATATCTGCAGTGGTTTATGAATCCAAAAAGGAATTTTGTAAACCATTTTTAATATTTAAATTATGGAAGATCTAAAAAAAAGAGTAGAAAAATTAATCTCCAAAATTAACCTTGACGAAAAGAGAAAAAAAATAAGAGAGATAGAGTCAGAAAGCGCAAACCCTTCTTTTTGGAAAGATCACAAATTGGCAACTTCTAAAATGAAAGAATTAGCAAGTCTTCAAAAAGAAGTAGTAAAAATTGAAAACCTT